>CALUIQ010000031.1 GCA_944320735.1 uncultured Bacteroides sp.
AACGAACAGATGGGAAGCCCCAACCCGTCACCTTGGGTCAAATCCTTTATCTCACTAAAGGGCTTGAATATCATCTCACGTTTCTCTTCAGGAACGCCACATCCCGTGTCGGTAATGATAAACTGGTGGGTATGCGCGCCGCGCTTTTTGAAATCGAGCCAAATTTTCCCTTCGGCAGGAGTATGGTAAGCCGCATTCTCCAATAAATGAAGCAAGACGTGCTCCAAGGGTTCGGAAGCTATCTTTACGGACAGTTTAGGAGCGTTTACAGTCAGCGTGACATTGTCTTGCACTTTTCCTCGGATCTTGTCCATCACTTCCTCGCAGAAGGTGGCGATGTTCTTTTCCTGCATTTCATAAGGCTCGGAAAGCGAGTTCTCCAAGTCGGACATCGTCTGTATATGTCCGGCAAACGTGCGGAGTGCTTTTACTCCGGGGTGTGATGCATCCAACGTGTTCAGTGTCGGCTCCATCTGCGCCGAGATATTACGGATGAATTGCGTCTTTTGTTCATTGTTCTCGTTGGCCATCCGGATTGTATTTTTCTGTTTGCGGGTCAGCATGACAAAGCGTAGCAGGATAAGGGCGACTCCAATTAACGAAGCGGCCAGAATGGCGGCCAACACACAAAGCCCGATAATCAGATATTGCTTGGTAGAGAGCGAACTGTCTTTGTCGGCTATTGTCTTCAGACTGTCCTCATACTGCTTGTTCAGCGTGTCATATTTGGCTTGCGCCTGTTCGGCTTGCATCCGGCTACTTTCAGCCAAAAGTTGCTTGACGGCCTCGTCCCCTTGCTTGTTTTGGCGGGTCACGTAGTAGTAGGCGGCTCGCGTGTAGAGCAAGTCTGTGGCCAACGAATCATTGTCAGCCGCCTTGACCGCACTTTCCAGCAAGCCCAATTGCGTCTTGGCATTGGCCAGCCTTCCCATATTGAGGTACATGCGCATCCGCTCCTTGGCTATGGGGTAACGCAGGGCGGGCAGTTTTTTACCCATGGCACTTTCGCCACTCGTCACTAACTGTTCGGCGCCGGCCAGCAGCTCGAATGCTTCCTTGTAATAATTCTCCCGATGATACAAGGCGCTGGCGTTTACTCCGCAAGTCACGGCGTCTTCATAGTCCTTGGCTGCGCTATAAGCATTGTAAGCTTGCAGGAACATATAGCGGGCTTTGATGTATTCTTTCTTTTCCAAGCTTTCCTGCGCCTGTTTCTTCAAATCATCTGCGCGATTGTTTTGCGCAAAGCTTTGTGTGCATATACAGTATGTCGCCACAAGGCATAACAAAAGTATCTTTTTCATTGTTACATAAAATTGTTTTTATCGGCTTGCAAAGTTATAGGATTTTTTGATTCTTGTTCACATTGGGACGATTATTTTGTTGACTGCGCATATAAACTGATGTGGCGTTTGATATCCCCCGACAAATTGTTACCTTTGCCGCAAAATTCACAATAACTGCGGACTTATATGCCAAACAAATACATTACCGATTTGCTACACAGCCGGTTGGTGCGTTTTTGCCTCAACTATGTGTGGAAAGAACGTCGCCTGTGGGGAAAGACGTTGGGTGGTGCCTTGTTGATAGCGTTGGTCGTGTACATCAGCACTCCCCGCGAATATGAGGCGGAGCTGTTTACGTTCGCAGAATCCACAGTGCCGGAAATCAACGATACCCGAAGTGTGGACGCCATGACGTACAACATTCGCCGTCCAGTGCGGGATGACATTATTCCGAGTTATTACAAATTACTGTTTCGCTCTCGTCCTTTCCTGATGAGCGTGCTGCAAAGTCCTGTCGTAAAGCAGGATGCCCTTAATGATACGATAACATTATACGAATATATAACACGGGACATACGATACCCATGGTGGACATACTTGCGGAGCGGAGTCATGAAAGTGGCGGGATGGCCCATCAAATTCGTACGAAGTTTGGGAAAAACGACAGAGACCTTAGAAGAAGATACGCTTTATGTGCCGGAGTTGAACCGCTACCCCGTAGGTCATACAGGCATCAACCGATTGACCCGACGTGAGAACGTGGCTACAGGCGTGTTGTGGCGACGCATCTCTTATGATGTGGACGTGAACAAAAGGGCGGTGATATTCCGTTTGCGTATGCAAGACCCATTGGTTGCAGCCATTGCCGTTGACAGCTTGAAGCGGCGGGTAGAAGAACGGGTAAACGAAAGCCGTATGGCGAAAATTCGCCAAAATTTGGCGTATCTGGAGGAAGAAGTGGAAAAAGCGCGGGCTGAATACGAGGAAGCGCAAAAGACTTACGCAGACTACCGAGATAGGAACCAAAACCTCAGCACCCGCAAGGCGCGCTTGGAATTGTACAACCTGAACGTAGACAGACGATTGGCTTACAACACCTACCGCCAGCGTATGATGCAGGCGAACAGGGCCAAAGAAAACCTGTATAGAAAGTTTCCGGTGTTGACGGTAGTCCATCCTGCCGAAGTTCCACAACGCCCGGTAGCCCCCTGGACTCTCTTGGGTTGGTGTCTGCTATGGGCGGTCATAGGCACAATAAGTTGGGTATTCCTGAAAAGGCGCGCGTTCAAACTCCGTTTCAAGAAGCTAAAAAGGCCCACGATACGTAGGCCCCTATTGTTTGGGAAACGGCTTAGTCTATGATGCCGCATTCCTTCAATTTCTCCGCCCAACGCTTTACGTCCGCTTCGGCCATGCTACGGTCAATGCCATAATGCTGCACAAGCACGTCGGCGCCGTCAGACACAGTGAAGTCGCGTCCGGACAACTCGTTCCACAACAAGAGTGCAGTACTGTTGAGCGAAATGACTTTGGTCATGTCCGCCTGACTTTTACCTTGTTCCACAATCAGGTTCTCGCCCGCAATGGAGCGCACTTTGTAATTGTCTTTAATCTTCATATCTTTACGTTTTTGATATGTGCGCAGAGCGCACAATTCCTATTTTCTTGCCGACAAAGATAGGTAATTCATTGAGAATAGAGGAAAATAAGCACAAGATTTTATAATGGGTTAGGCATTTTGTCGTATCTTTGCGCCCAACAAATATTCCCAATAGACGTGGAGAAGACTATCAATATGCAGCAACAGTTCTTCAGCTTGCTATGTGCAGGGCTTTGGAACGCACCGGCCGACACATCTTTGTTCGGCCCTGATACAGATTGGGCTGAGATATACAAAATGGGGAAAAGGCAGACGGTTACCGGTATATTGTTGGATGGCATACAAACATTGCCCGCCGAATGTCGTCCTTCGCGCGCATTATATTTACAATGGTGTAGCGACTTGATGGTTATAGAGGAGAAAAATCATTTGCTAAACCGGGAATTAGCAAATATTTTGGCCAAGCTGCAAGAGAAAGGCATTGAACCCGTTTTGGTAAAAGGACAGGGAGTGGCGCAAAATTACCGAGAACCGTTGCATCGTCAATCTGGAGATATCGACCTTTATATTGGTGCGAAAGACTTTGAGGCTGCCAATCGCTTATTGCTCGAGGATGGGCGTATTGTCGAAGAGGAGGATTTCAAGCACATAGCCATTGAGCGTTATGGGGTGTGCGTAGAGAATCATCGTGTACTTATTAATCTAAGTTCGCCTGTTGCCGACCATCGGCTACAACAAGAGATAAATCGCTGGCACAGCAACCATTACCTGTGCAAGAAGGTACGGTTGGAAAATTGTGAAGTGTTGACGCCTCCGGATGCTTTTAATGTGTCTTATTTGCTGATACATATCTTGAAACATTTCCTAAGCGAAGGCATCGGCATCCGGCAATTGTGCGATTGGGCGTGCTTATTGTATCATCTGCCGGATGAAGAAGAACGGATGCGTGCCGGCAGGCTGTTAAAAGCGTTGAATTTAGAAAAAACAGCTCGTATTTTCGGATATATTTTGAAAGAATATATGGGGTTACCAGCTTCCTGCCTGCCCGTTCCGATTCTGCCGCAGGATGAGGCTATCGCCCAATGGCTGTTGAATGATATATGGACAGGAGGAAATTTTGGGAAACACGATGAAGTTCAACGCCGCCGTCTGATGCGACATTATTGGACTCGTAAGTTAGAAACTTTCTTTCGCGTACTAAGGCGTTGCCGGGAATTGGGAAGCATTGCCCCGTCCGAAGCCCGATGGTACCCTTGGGCTTTGGCCGTACAATCAATAAGGACAGAATGTAAGAGACGAAGTGGAAAACATATTTAGCAATTGGATTTCTGAAAATTTATAAAAGACTCGTATGAACAAGAAGATAATTTTAATAGGAGGCATATTATTAATTATGCTGATGGGCGTGACTGCGCTGTTGCTGCTGGAAAAGAAAGCCAACAGGGAATTGGTGCAGGAGTTTGAGTTGGAAAAGGAGGATTTGGAAAACGAATATACTACCTTTGCCCGTCAATATGACGAATTGAAAATGACAGTGACCAACGACTCGCTGGCCGTACTGCTGGAACAAGAACAACTGAAGACCCAACGCCTGTTGGAGGAACTGCGTACGGTGAAGAGTACCAATGCCTCGGAGATACGCCGTCTAAAGAAAGAATTGGCCACTTTGCGTAAGGTGATGATAGGCTACATCAACCAAATAGACTCCCTGAACCGTCTGACCGCCCACCAACAGGAAGTCATTCAGGACGTGACACGCAAGTACAATGCGGCTTCACGCCAAATCAGCAACCTTTCTGCCGAAAAAGAGACTCTGAACGAAAAAGTGGCTTTGGCTGCCCAACTGGATGTGACAAACATACGGATAGAGCCCCAAAACAAACGAGGTCGCGAAACAGACAAGGTGAAACGGGTCGTGAAATTCAAAATAGACTTTACGTTGGTAAAGAACATTACGGCCGAAACAGGTGAGCGCATTCTCTATGTACGCATCACCAAGCCGGACAATAGTGTGTTGACCAAGAATGAATCCGACACCTTTGAGTATGAGAACCGCCGCCTGCCTTACTCCATCAAGAAATACGTGGAATATACCGGTGAAGAACAGGCTGTTACCGTATACTGGAATGTAGAAGAGTATCTGTATGCCGGCGAGTACCGGGTCGACATCTTTGCGGAAGCTACCTTGATAGGACAGCAAAGTTTTGTGTTGGAATAACGAATCGGCAACTAAAAGTGTTCTTTTTCTCCTTGAAAATGCACGAATTTATCCGCAGGTAAAATAAGATAAACGGAATTTTTTTTATCTTTGCGATGTTGTTATCTATAAAAAATAAAGAGATACACGATGATTGCAAGAAAGAAGTTCATAGTAAGTGTGTGGCTGTTGGTAACAGTCTGCACGGCCGAAGCGCAACAGGTATTGACATTGGACAGTTGCCGGGCACTGGCTATGGCCAACAACAAAGAACTGTTGATAAGCCGTGAGAAGATAGAGGCAGCCCGCCACCAAAAGAAAGCCGCTTTTGCCAACTATCTGCCCGCCATCGACGCTACAGGGGCTTATATCCGTACGCAAAAAGAAATCTCCCTACTGAGTGACGAACAGAAAAATGCCTTGGAAAGCATCGGCACGCAATTGAGCGGAGCGGTGCAAAGCGGGGTGCAGGGACTCATTGCCCAAAATCCGAGCCTGCTACAGAATCCCCAATTCCTCCAATTGGTACAATCATTTTCCGCCGTAGACATCGCTACCCCGCTCAATCAAGTGGGCAGTTCGTTAGTGGATGCCTTGCGGACAGATACGCGTAACCTGTTTGCGGGAGCTGTCACCCTGACACAACCTCTCTATATGGGTGGCAAGATACGCGCTTATAATAAGATAACAAAATATGCCGAAGAACTGGCACGCCAACAGCACCACACGGGAATGCAGGATGTCATCCTCAGTACCGACCAAGCTTATTGGCAAGTCGTGTCGTTGGTACATAAGAAAAGATTGGCCGAGGGCTATTTGGAGCTACTCCGCAAACTGGAAAGTGATGTGGATAAGATGATAGCCGAAGGCGTGGCCACGAAAGCCGACGGTTTGTCAGTAAAAGTAAAGGTGAACGAGGCGGAGATGACGCTGACCAAAGTGGAGGACGGGCTCAGCCTGTCGCGTATGTTACTTTGTCAGCTTTGCGGACTCGACTTGACTCTGCCCATTACGCTGGCCGATGAACGGGAAGACGATTTGGGCGAGCCTGGCATAGTCGGCAAGCATATCGATATGGAAGCGATTTATGCTATGCGTCCCGAAGTACGTAGTTTGGAGTTGGCCTCCAAGATGTACGACCAAAAAGTGAATGTCACCCGTTCGGAGTTTTTGCCTTCCTTGGCATTGATGGGTAGCTATATGGCTACCAGTCCTTCCGTGCTGAACAGTTTCGAGAAGAAGTTTAAAGGTATGTGGAACGTAGGTGTTATGCTCTCCGTCCCCATTTGGCATTGGGGCGAAGGTATCCACAAGGTGAAGGCCGCCAAGGCAGAGGCTCGTATTGCCCGTTATCAATTAGCGGACGCAAAGGAAAAGATAGAGTTGCAGGTGAACCAAAGTGCCTTCAAGGTGAACGAAGCCGCCAAGAAGTTGGTGATGGCGGAAAAGAACTTGGAGAAAGCGAATGAAAACCTACGTTACGCCACCTTGGGCTTTGAAGAGGGCGTCATCCCCGCCAGCAATGTATTGGAAGCGCACACCGCCTGGCTTTCAGCCCAATCGGAAAAGATTGACGCCCAGATAGACGTGAAGCTGACGGATTTGTATCTGAAGCGGGCGACGGGAAGACTTTTTAATGAAGAATGAAGAACGGAGAATGAAGAATTTGTGTCACTCAAAGATAATGACTTTATAATTTATAATCAAATAGAATGAATACAAAATCACAGAACAGCAATATGCTGTTAGCGTTTCTCACCTTGTTGGGAATCATAGCCGTAGTGGCTCTTGTAGGTTTCCTGATGCTCCGCAAAGGACCGGAAATCGTGCAGGGACAAGCGGACGTCAACGAGTACCGGGTATCGAGTAAAGTTCCGGGACGCATCTTGGCGTATCGGGTCAAGGAAGGACAGGGCGTGAAAGCGGGTGATACGTTGGCTTTGCTGGAAGCGCCTGACGTGTTGGCCAAATTGGAGCAAGCGCGTGCCGCTGAGGCCGCCGCCCAGGCACAAAACGCCAAAGCCATCAAGGGAGCCCGGCAGGAACAGATACAAGCCGCTTACGAGTTGTGGCAGAAGGCTCGTGCCGGCGTTACCATTGCCGAGAAGTCCTACAAGCGGGTGAAGAACCTGTACGACCAAGGCGTAATGTCCGCGCAGAAGTTGGATGAAGTGACCGCACAACGTGATGCGGCTTTGGCCACGGAAAAGGCTGCCAAGTCGCAATATGATATGGCCGTCAACGGTGCCGAACGGGAAGACAAAGCTGCGGCGGCCGCATTGGTAGAACGGGCGAAAGGTGCTGTGGCCGAGGTACAATCGTATATAGCCGAAACGTATCTTATCGCTCAGAGCGATGGTGAGGTGTCGGAAATCTTTCCCAAGGTCGGAGAATTGGTAGGAACGGGAGCTCCTATTATGAATGTGGCGATGCTGGACGAGATGTGGGTGAGCTTCAATGTGCGTGAAGACTTGCTCAAGGGGCTGACCGTAGGCACGGAGTTCGAAGCGTATGTGCCCGCTCTCGACCGGGATATCCGTCTCAAGGTGTACTATATGAAGGATTTGGGCACTTACGCCGCTTGGAAAGCCACCAAGACTACCGGCCAGTACGACCTGAAGACGTTCGAAGTCAAAGCCTCTCCGTTGGAGGAAGTGGAAGGCCTAAGGCCGGGAATGAGCGTAATCTTGGAGAAGTAAATGGGAATTTATGTGTGTATTCATTTTTCAGCCGCAGATGACGCGGATGACACGGATTTTTAAAGGGGCTTCGCTCTGTCACCCCGAGCGTAGTCGAGGGGTCTCACATAGCGCATACTCAGCATTATGTGAGATGTCTCGACAAGCTCGATATGACAAAAGAGAAAAGATCTCTGTGTCTTTGTGTCTCCGTGTTTGAATAAAAAATAAATCTGCGTCATCCGTGTCATCTGCGGCTGAAAAATCAGACGACACGCAGCCCGATAAATTATCATTTAACTATGGACAGTACGAAATACATAGCCTTTTGGAACGTGGTGAAACGTGAGTGCCATCGGTTGGTGGGGCGCCCGCTTTACTTGTTCTGTATGATTGGCGCGCCACTGTTCTGCTACGTCTTCTTCACGACGCTGATGGATTCCGGTTTGCCGCAGGATATGCCCGTTGGCGTGGTAGACGAAGATCAGACCACCACTTCACGCCAACTGACTCGCAATCTGGACGCCTTTCAGCAAACACGCATTGTGGCCCACTATCCGGAAGTGAGCAGCGCGCGCCGAGCCGTACAGCGGGGAGATATTTATGGTTTCTTCCTCATCCCCGAAGGTACTACCGCCGAAGCGCAAGCCCAAAGGCAACCCAAAATATCGTTCTACACCAACAACACGATGCTCATTGCCGGTTCCCTGCTCTACAAGGATATGAAGATGATGAGCGAACTGGCTTCGGGAGCAGCTGCCCGTTCGGTGCTCTACGCCAAGGGCGCGACGGAAGACCAAGCTATGGGCTTCCTGCAACCTATCGTTATCGACACCCATCCGCTCAACAATCCGTGGCTCAACTACTCCATCTACTTGAACAACACCTTTGTGCCCGGCGTGCTGATGTTGCTCATCTTTATGTTGACGGTCTACTCCATCGGTGTGGAGATAAAGGAACGTACCGCCCGCCAATGGCTGCGTATGAGTAACAATTCCATTTGGATAGCGTTGGGCGGCAAGTTGTTTCCCCACACCGTGGTGTTCTTCCTGATGGGCATCCTCTACAATGTCTATCTGTATGGCTTTCTGCATTTCCCCTGCAATAGTGGCATCGGTCCGATGTTGCTCGCCACCCTTTGCTTGGTGCTTGCCTCGCAGGGTATGGGCATCCTGATGATAGGCACCTTGCCGACGCTTCGCTTAGGCCTGAGCTTTGCCTCACTATGGGGCGTGCTTTCCTTCTCTATGTGCGGGCTGTCATTCCCCGCTATGGGTATGCATCCCACGCTGCAGGCGTTGGCCAACCTTTTCCCCCTACGCCATTATTTCCTCATCTACGTAGACCAAGCCTTGAACGGCTACCCGATGATTTACTCGTGGATGAACTACGTGGCGTTGCTGGGCTTTATGATGCTTCCGTTCCTCATCGCCTCCCGGCTGAAAGGAGCGTTGATATATTATAAATATGTACCGTAATGAAAAGACTGACATTCCGACAACAAGTGATACAAGGCGTGCAAGACCTGTTCTACATCTGGAAGCAGGAGTTTCGCACTACTTTTCGCGACCAGGGCGTGCTGATATTTTT
>CALUIQ010000032.1 GCA_944320735.1 uncultured Bacteroides sp.
CATCCACTAATACAGGGACGCCGTGTGCATGGGCAGTGGCAATCATTTCCCGGACGGGATTGACCGTACCCAACACGTTACTGACGTGGGCTATGCTTACCAACTTGGTTTTTGGGGAGAAAAGCCGTCCGTATTCCTCCAATAGCAGATTGCCTTTATCGTCCATAGGGATGACGCGCAACACGATGCCTCGTTGCATGGCCTGCAGTTGCCAGGGAACGATGTTGCTATGATGCTCCATGGTGGAGACTATCACTTCATCCCCCGCCTGCATCTGCGACTGACAGAAAGTAGAGGCCAAAAGATTGATACTCTCTGTCGTACCGCGGGTGAAGACAATTTCGTTCGTTGAGCGGGCATTGATGAAACGGCGCACGGTCTCACGACTGGCCTCATGCAACTCTGTTGCCTGCTGGGAGAGGAAATGCACGCCACGGTGTACGTTAGCATTGGTGTTGTAATACTCGTTAGTGATGGCCTCCACTACCTGACGGGGCTTTTGGGTCGTGGCGCCGTTGTCCAGGTAGACCAAGGGTTTGCCGTAGACGGTTCTACCCAAAATAGGGAAATCGGCGCGTATTTGGTTAATGTCGTACATAAGTCATTCTTGTTTAAATGTCTGCGCAAAGATACACGCTTTCCCCATACAAACATTCAGCATAACGAAAAAACTTGTATTTTTTGCATTGGCTTACGAGCCGATAAGTGTTTATACGATAAATGGGAATTTAGCGCGCGCAAGCGCGCTTGAATGAAGAATTAAGAACTAAGAATTTTAGTAATCAACTCCCCTCCTTCCGGAAGGTTGCTCTCCCCCAACAAACGGGGGAGTTCGGAGGGGGTTGGTGCCCGAAGGGCGGGGTGGTAGGAAAGGGATGGTTCGACCTATTTTTATAATGATAAGAAGAATAGGAGTCGCTAAAGCGGCATATTTCTCCTACCACCTCCCCCTTCGGGTACTCCTCCTTCCGGAAGGAGGAGAGTTTTGCTAATCATTTTCAGTCATACACATAAATTTTCATATGCTTAATGTTGCACCTTCTATGTTCACATTCTTGCGGAGAATCACTAATCATTAACCATTAAAAAAACTCCGTGTCATCTGCGGTTGCAAAATGAAAGCGGTTAATGACTTCTCAGACAGTCTGCCGTCCTCTTCATTTTAAGGAAAGCGTGTTGGATATTAAAGAGAAAAGCGTAACTTTGCGTAGCGAAACATAAAAATACTGACGATTATGCAAACCGTATTCAATCAAGCACAATTAGAATTGCTGGACATGCTGTCGTTCGTCAAGTCCCCGATGATGTTGTCCGAACTGAGGCAGGTCGTGTCCGACTATTTTGCCAAACAAGCGGAGGAAGAGATAGACCGCCTGTGGGAAGACGGCACCCTGAACGAAACCAAAGTAGAAAGTTTCCGCCATCTGCACGAGCGTACCCCTTACAAATGAGCCATACAGCATATCGTACTTCCATCCCTTTCCCCTCGGTAGATGTCATCAGCATCGATGAATTTGTGCGTCAGTTAGAGACGCTTGAATAATCTCCTCCCACCACGGACCGTCCGAAAAGTCATCAACTGCTTTCATTTTGCAACCGCAGATGACACGGATTCTACAAAGGGGCTTCGCCCTGTCACCCCGAGCATGGTCGAGGGGTCTCACTTATGCCTACGTGAGATGTTTCGACTACGCTCGACATGACAATTCATCAGACCATTCCCCATTCCTTACACATTCTCATCCAACAGCTTGATTTATTGAAGCGAACCATCTATTTCTCGGATATTTGTGTTATATTTGCAACCGAAACAATCATTTGGAGGAACAATTATGGCAAGACCGATTAAAGAAACCCCGATACTTTACGGGGAAGAAGCCCGGAAATTTGAGGAGAGTATGAAGCAGGTCCGTCCGCTCAGTGATGAAAAGCTCGCCCAAATCAAGCGGGATTATGACTGCATTTTAAGTATATTCGAAGAAGAACGGAGCAATGGAACAAACATTGAATATAACTGATTACAGAGTCCGTCCTTTGGAAGAAGGAGAAAGGGTAAAATCGTTCGATTGTGGTGATGACGATCTGAACGATTTTATTTTAAATGCGGCGCCTCTTTATCGGAAGAATTATTGGCTGTAACGTATGTCATGGAAGAACGTTCTTCGGGCAAGGTCCTTGCTTATTTCAGCTTGATGAACGATAAAGTATCGTTAAATGAGTTCGAGAATAAAACGGAATTCAATCGTTTCCGGAAACATCATTTTGCCAATGAAAAACGCATAAAAAGTTACCCTGCCGCAAAAATAGGACGTTTTGCCGTGGATATATCTGCCCGTGGCTTACATATTGGAAGCCTGTTGTTAAACTTCATCAAGTATTTCTTTAAAGGGAAAAACAAGACCGGTTGCCGTTTTATTACGGTGGATGCCTATATCAATGCCATTCCATTCTACAAGAAATATGAATTTAAAGAATTGACGATTAGTGACAAAGATGATGAACACACACGTGCCCTTATCTTCGATTTGAAACAATTGGATAAGAAATAACCCGTCCCGGCGGATATGTCATCTGCCGGTATGAGTACAAGGATTTTCAATCACTTATGATTTTATAAAGGGGCTTCGCCCTGTCACCCCGAGCATAGTCGAGGGGGCTCACCTATGCCTACGTGAGATGTCTCGACTACGCTTCGCTCCGCTCAACATGACAGAAGAATAGGAATCGTTTTCGTCAGAACATATTTACTTGCACTTCACGCTGCAGTCCCTGCACTTCCCCAATTCTCCGCGGAAACGTTTCTCCACCAACAGGTGCAGGCGGTCTTTCAGGGCATCGAGGCGGATGGTGTCTATCACCTCGTTGACGAAGGCGAACATCAGCAGCAGGCGGGCTTCGCGCAAGGAGATGCCACGCTGGCGCATATAGAACAGGGCGGCATCGTCCAACTGACCTACCGTGGCACCGTGGCTGCACTTCACGTCGTCGGCATAAATCTCCAACTGGGGCTGAGTGAACATGCGGGCCTCGCGAGTGGCGCAGCGGTTGCGGTTAGTCTGGCGGGCATCGGTGTGCTGCGCGCCGGGACGCACCAAGATAAGTCCGGCAAAGGCACCCGTAGCCTGCTCGTCGAGCACATATTTATAGAGTTCGTTGGAGCGGCAGGAGGGCACGGCGTGGTCGATGACCGTGCGGTTGTCCACGTGCTGGTTCTTGTCGGCGATGGCCATGCCGCAGAGGTTGAGTTCGGCCTGCTCGCCGGCGAGGAGCACACGGGTGGTGTTGCGGGTGGTGCCGCAAGTCAGGGTCATGCCGTTCAGCAGGACGTTGCTGCCCGCTTCCTGACGGACGTAGAGGTTGCTGAGGCGGGTGTGGCCAGTGTGCGTCTCCTCCAGTTCATAAAGGTCGAACACGGCGTTGCGTCCTACAAAGACCTCGATGACCTGCGTGGCTAGGAAGTTCACCTCGTCCATGGCGTGGTCGCAGGCCAGAAGACGGGCTTGGGCACCTTCTTCCAGCACAATGAGCACGCGACGGTTCACCAACAGGGGCACATCGCTGCGCAGGATGTTGATAAGCTGGATGGGTTTCTCCACCACCACGTTCTTGGGAATGTAGACGAGCAAGCCGTCTTGCGCGAAAGCGGTGTTGAAGGCGGTCAGCGCATCGGCGGAAGTGTCGGCCAACGTCGCATAGTACTGCCGGACGAGGTCGGGATGGTCGCGGAAGCTGCCCACAATCACCCCATCGGGTAATGTCTTGTCTGTGGACTGAAAAGCATCGTTCACCATGAAATAAAGGGCAGTGCTCATATTGGGCACGTCGCAGCGGAACACTTCGTAGGGATTGACCGGAAAGGCCAGCCGCTTGAAGTTCATGCCATAATCCGGCTCGAAGCACTTGGCGATGTCGGTGTACTTATAGGCTTCCTGCTTGCGGGTAGGAAATCCCAACCGCTCGAAGTCGGCAAAGGCTTGGGCGCGCGGGCCGTTCAGCGGCTCGGCACTGTGGCTGCGCAACAAGGCTTCCGCCTGGGCGTATAGGTCGATGTATTGTTGTTCGGGTCTCATAAGTCTATTGGTGTTAATTTTTCATCCGCAGATAACACGGATGACGCAGATTTATTATTTTTTTCTTTTTTCAGTTGCTCACGATAATACAAAGAAAACACTTCACGGCGAACTTCTGGTTTAGGCCCAAAGTTCAAGAGCAGGCCTAATTCCAGATTCGTTGCTTTCAAATAATTACGAAGTTGAATCTCAAACGTTTATCTTAGGATGTGCCATGCAAGGAATATTTCGGCGTTGCAACTCTTTATAAAGCGCATTCTGATAGACATTTTCTATAAAACCATAACCTAATTCATTATACACTTCGTAGAAAGCATTGATAATAGCTGATGTTTTCTCAGATTGATCCATAAAAATTTAAATCCGTGTCATCTGCGTAATCTGCGGATGAAAAATCTCATTCATTTACCTCCTTTTTAATCCAGTCAAAGCCGCGGTTCTCGATTTCGGTAGCCAGCTCGGGGCCGCCGGTCTTTACGATGCGGCCGCCGAGGAGCACGTGTACCGTGTCGGGCTTCAGGTAATCCAGCAGACGCTGGTAGTGGGTGATGACCAGGGCGGAAGTCTGCGGCGTGCGGAGCTTGTTGAAGCCTTCGGCCACGATGCGCAGGGCATCTACATCAAGACCGGAGTCCGTCTCGTCCAGGATGGCGAAAGTTGGCTCCAGCATCGCCATCTGGAAGATTTCGTTGCGCTTCTTCTCGCCGCCACTGAAGCCCTCGTTCACCGAGCGGTTGGCCAGCTTGCTATCCAGCTCGACGATGGCACGCTTCTCGCGCATCAGCTTGAGGAACTCGCTGGCCGAGAGAGCGGGCAAGTGGCGGTACTTGCGCTGCTCGTTGACGGCGGTGCGCATGAAGTTCACCATCGACACGCCGGGGATTTCCACCGGGGTCTGGAAGGAGAGGAACAGTCCCTCGTGTGCCCGGTCTTCGGGCGAGAGAGCCAACAGGTCCTTGCCGTTGAAGGTGATGCTGCCGCGCGTCACTTCGTAAGCGGGATGCCCCACGAGGACATTGCTCAGCGTGCTCTTGCCCGCTCCGTTCTGTCCCATCAGGGCGTGTACCTCGCCATCGCGGATGGTGAGGTTGATGCCTTTCAATATTTCTTTGCCATTGATGCTGGCGTGAAGGTCTTTGATTTCTAACATATCGGTATACGTATTAGTTACATAATTGAAGGCGCAAAGATACGAATTAATATGCGTATTCCGAGATAATTTTACTCCAAGTATTTGGTTATCTTTCCACTGATTTGCAAAAGGGAAATTTCGCAGAGCTTGGTGTCGTACTCCGCACTAAGAATACGTTCCTCGGCGTCCAGCAGGCTCTTCTGCGCCTCGCGCATTTCGATACCGGAAAGGTCGCCCAACATATAACGCTCCATCGCAATCTCGTGATTATCGCGGGCGGCGATGAGATTCTGGCGTTCCAAGTTCAGCATCTCCAAGTTGTTGCGGTAAGCCTGCCACAAGTTACTGAGGTCTGCACGCAAACTCAGTTCCAGTTCATCGCGCTGCAGGCGGGCGTTCTTCACGGCGATGCTGGCGTTGCGCCGTTCGCGCTTGCGGTTACCGTCGAAGAGGTTGAAGCCGATGGTGATGCCGCCGCTAAAGCCGAAGTTGCTGCGCCGAGTGTAGTTGCTGACGTCATATTTATTATAGGTATAGCCATATCCGGCGTTCAGACGGACGTAGGGATAATCGCGCGAAGTGACTTTCTTGTAATCCATCTGCGCCAATATTGTGTTCTGGTCTGCTTTCAGCAAGGAAGAGTTCACGGTCAGCGTAGCTTTCCACAATTCGTCGAAGTCCAACGAAGCATTCACGTCGATAAGGCTGTCCGGAATGATGATGGGTTGGTCCACGTTCTCGTTGCCCATCAGTTCGTTCAGGTTGATGCGCGAGGTGTGCAGCAGTTCCTGCTGCTTCATATACTGCGCACTGTCGGCGTTGAAGTCCACCTTGGCCTGCTGGTAGTCCAGGCGGGAGAAGTCGCCGATGTGGTAGCGGGCTTCCACGATGCGGAGACGCTCGCGGGAGAGCTGCACGGCATAGAGGAAGTTCTTCATACGTATCTTCTGCTGGATGAAGTTGTAGTACTCGGCAGCCAATGAGGCGATGAAGTCTTCCAAAGCGATGCGGGTATTGGTCTCGCCCTGCTCACGAAGGAGTTTCAGTTGCTGGTAAGTGGTGGAGATGTTGAATCCGTCGAAGAGGGTCCAGTTCAAGTCGATGCCCAAGTCAATGGTCTGGTCGAACACACCGTTCTCCTTCTCTGTCAGCCCGGTGCTTCTCACTTTGCTGTTGGTATTGTCCACCGTGGCCTGGTAACCTCCCGTCAGGTCGATGGTAGGCAGGGCGCCCGCATTGGCCAGCGTGGCGTTGTTCTTGCTGATTTGCTCCTCGTTGTGGGTGATGCGCAGGGAGTAGTTGTTGAGCAGCCCCGTTTCGAGGCACGACTTCAGCGTGTAAGTGGCCGCCGGCTGCGCCCAAAGGGCAGCCGGGGCACTCAGTATCGTAATAAAGAATAAGATTAGGATTCGCTTCATTTCTTTCTTCGTTTACTTCGGTTGGTAGATATATAACTGTAAATGGCGGGTACGATGTACATAGTGAGCAGCGTGGACACAATCATACCGCCCACCACCGCCGTACCCATAGCGATGCGTTGGTTAGCTCCCTCACCACTGGCAAAAGCCAACGGGATAAGGCCGAGGACAGTGGCGGCACTGGTCATCAGGATGGGGCGCAGACGTTGCAGGGCCGCATCCTTGATGGCCTGCATCTTGTCCTCGCCGTGCTCTTGCTTCAAGTTGGCGAACTCCACGATAAGGATACCGTTCTTGGCCACCAAACCAATCAACATAATGATACCAATTTGGCTGAAGATATTCATCGTGATGCCTCCGAAATACATAAACACCAACGCTCCCGCAATGGCCAAAGGCACGGTGAACATAATCACCAACGGGTCTTTGAAGCTCTCGAACTGCGCCGCCAGAATCAAGTAAATCAAGAAGATGGCGAGGATGAAGGCGAACATCAGGCTGGAGGCACTCTCGCTATAATCCTTGGAGTCACCGGAAAGGGCGGTGCGGAACGTGTCGTCCAATACTTCGTCGGCAATCTTGTCCATCTCTTCCAATCCCTGTCCGATGGTTTTTCCTTCGGCCAAGCCGGTGGACACCGTGGCGGAAACGAAGCGGTTGTAACGATAGAGTTTGGGAGGCGCGGTGCCGTAGATGATTTCCACCAAGTTGTCCAACTGCACCATCTTGCCATTGTCGCTGCGGATGTACAAGCCCACCAAATCTGAAGGTTTGTTGCGTTGCTGGCGGTTGATTTCGCCCAATATCTCGTATTGCTTTCCGTTCATATAGAAATAGCCCATACGCTGTCCGCTCAAGCCGTACTGCAAAGTCTGGGCGATGTTGCGGGTGCTGATGCCCATCGTGCCCGCCTTGTCGCGGTTAATCTGGATGCGTGCCTCCGGGTCACTGAACTTCAAGTCCACGTCCGCCATTTGGAAAGTGGGGTTCTCGTACACCCGCTCCATAAACTTGGGCAGCACCTCCTGCAATTTCTCAATGTTGGTGGCCTGCAACACGTATTGCACCGGCATACTGGCGCGTCGTCCACCAAAGGAAGACTGCTGACGCACGAAAGCGCGTGCCATAGTTTCCTTCTGCACGGCTTTGGACAGCTCTTCCGCCACCTCCATCTGCGTGTAGTCACGCTCCCGGATGTCTTTCAACGTAATTTGTATGTTTCCGCTACCGCTGGACACACGTGCCGTAACGGCCTTCGCATCGGGAATGATGGAGTCTACCACATCGTTAATGCGTTCCGTGTAGTCGCGGATATATTCATAGCTGACACCTTCGGCACCGCTGGTGCTGATGGTAATCTGCGAACGGTCTTCCAACGGAGCCATCTCGGCAGGAATATGATTCCACAAAAAGACAATCAACACAAACATCAGCCCCGAAAACGCCAACGCAATCCAACGCTTACGCAAAAATGCGGCCAGCGAACGACTGTACAAACGGTTCATTCCCTCAAAGAAAGGCTCCGTCTTACGGTAGAACCAATTTTTCTTCTCTTGGTGTTTCAACAGTTTTGTGGCCAACATCGGGGTGAACGTCAAGGCGGCGAAAGCCGAAATCAAGATAGAGCCGGATATGACGAAGCTGAACTCACGGAACAGACGTCCCGTGGTGCCTTCCATAAAGACAATGGGGAAGAACACCGCCACCAACGTAATGGTCGTGGAGATGATAGCGAAGAAAATCTCTTTCGCTCCCTCGATACCCGCCTGCAACGGCTCCATACCCTGCTCGATACGGACGTAGATGTTCTCCGTCATCACAATGGCATCGTCCACCACCAAGCCCACGGCCAATACGACCGCCAACATTGTCAACACATTGATGGAGAAGCCCGCCACGTACATCACGAAGAAAGCACCGATGAGCGAGACGGGAATCACGATGCAGGGCACCAACGTCACGCGCCAGTCGCGCAGGAACAGGAAGATGATGATAATCACCAGGACAAACGCCTCGTACACCGTATGCTCCACCTCACTGATGGAGGCACGGATGAAGCGCGTATTGTCGAAACCGTATGTATAGTCCACATCGTCCGGCAGGTCCTTCTTCATACGTTCCATACGTTCGTACACGGCATCGGCTATCTCGATGTGGTTGGCACCCGGCTGCGGAATCACCACTACACCTACCATCGGCACGCCGTTCATCTTCATATAGCTCTTGATGTCGGCTGCTCCCAATTCCGCCCGGCCAATGTCGCTGAAGCGGATGATGCGATTGCCGTCCTCGCGGATGATGAGGTTGTTGAACTCCTCCGGCGTGTGCATCAAGCCCAAGGTGCGGATGGTCAGTTCCGTCGTGTTTCCCTCGATGCTTCCCGAAGGCAACTCAATGTTCTCGCGGTCGATGGCCTCTTTCACGTCCACGGGCGTAATGCCGAAGCCCGACATCTTCGTAGGATCCAGCCAAAGGCGCATCGAGTATTTCTTTTCGCCCCAAATGCTCACGCTACTCACATCGGAAATGGTCTGCAACTGCTCCTTCACGGTGAGGTCGGCAATCTCGCTCAATTCCAACAGCGAACGCTTGTTGCTCTGCAAGGCCACCATCAGAATAGGCGTGGCATCGGCATCGGCCTTCGATACGGTAGGCGGGTCACAGTCATCGGGCAAGTAACGCTGGGCGCGCGACACTTTGTCACGCACGTCGTTGGCAGCCGTCTCTAAGTCTACGGACAATTCAAACTCCACCGTGATGCGGCTCTGCCCCTGCTGGCTCACGCTGGTAAGCGAGCGGATGCCCGGTATGCCGTTGATGTTCTGCTCCAACGGCTCGGTTATCTGGTTCTCAATCACATCGGCATTGGCACCCGTGTACGAGCATTGCACGGAGATAATGGGGTTGTCCACCGACGGATATTCGCGTACGCCCAAGTAGGTATAACCAATGAATCCGAAAAGCAGGATAATGATGGTCAATACCGTAGAAAGGACCGGGCGTCGTATGCTTAATTCGGAAATGTTCATTGGGCTGATTGGGTATTATCCATTGAAACAATATGGTCGATTGTCACATTCATACCTGTGCGCAACTGCTGGGTACCGGACACGATGACGGTATCGCCCGCGGACAAGCCTTGCTTTACCTGCACCAACGCGTCGGTACGTATGCCCGCAATGATTTCCACCGGTTCCGCCTTGCCCGAGCGATAGACATACACCTTGTCCTTACCCATCTCGGGCACGATGGCCTCCGAAGGGATGGCAAGCGCGTTCTCATATTCCTGTTTCTTCAAATTGATGGAGACATAACGTCCCGGCATAATGAAACCTGATTCATTGGGATAGAGGGCACGGATGGTCAAGGTATGCGTATTGGGGTCGATGCTCGACTCGCGGGCATACACTTTGGCGTGATAGGTGTTCAACGAGCCTTCCAAGGTAAAGGTCAGACTGGTGCCCTTTTGTATCATAGCGGCATAACGCTCGGACACGGAAAATTCGACCTTCAAGGGAGTGGTCTTGGTGAGCTTCGCCACTACGGTTGTGGGCGAGGCATAACTTCCCACGCTGACCTGACGAAGTCCGATGACACCATCAAAGGGAGCGCGCAACTCGGTCTGCTCTATTTGCGCTTCCACGCTTTCGATGTCCGCGTTCAAGGTGGCCAATTCGGTCTTTACCTGCTCGTAAGCTTCTTGGCTGACGGCGTCACGCTTCAGCAAGGCATCCTGACGGAACACCCGGTCTTCGGCCAGCTTCAGTTGAGCCACCAGGCGTTGCAATTGGGCTTGCAAAGGACGGTCGTTTACTTTGGCCAACAGCTGCCCTTTTTGGACAAAAGTTCCTTCCTGAAAGTTTATCTGGGTAATCTTGCCGGAGGTTTCGAAAGACAAATCTACCTCCTCATCGGGTATCAGACTACCAATGATGGGGATTTCATCGGTCAATGTTTGCGGTTTGACGATTACTGCGTTTATGTTCAAAACCCGTTTCACACGGCTTGTTCCGCTCATCACCTTGTCGGCTTCCGCCAAATCCTCATTGAGTTTGGGCATCTGCGACCAAACGCCCCACCCTATCAATCCGGCACCTACAACCGTGATGATGCTCCATTTTAGCTTTTTGTTCATTGTTATTGTGGTATTAGTTTTATATTAGTAACCTTCCCTATACTTGCTTTCCTCTTTATCTTCCAACATACTGAGATAGGAAGCGTAGCGTGACTGGCTGATGCGGTGCTCCTCTACGGCTTGAAGTACGGCGCAACCGGGCTCGTTCCGATGGGTACAATTCCCATAACGGCAATCAGCCGAAGCCTCGAATATCTCCGGAAAGTAATGGCCTATTTCCTCCACCTCCATATCGAAAGTGCCAAAGCCTTTGATGCCCGGGGTGTCGATGATGTAACCGCCCGCATCATCCACGGGATACATTTCGGAGAAAGTGGTGGTGTGCATACCTTTGTTATGAACCTGAGAGATTTCCCCCGTACGGGCATCGGTGCCGGGCAAGAGAGCATTGATCAGGGTCGATTTCCCTACACCCGAATTGCCCGAAAAGAGCGTGATGGCTCCGCGCAGTTTTGCCTTCACCTCCGCGAGGCCTTGACCTTGGGTCGCCGAAACTTTGAGACAAGGATAACCGATGGTGGTGTAGAGATGGATGAGACCATCCAAATAACGCAGGTCATCTTCCCCATAGAGATCCGTTTTATTGAAAAGCAGCGTGGTAGGAACACGGTAGGCCTCGGCCGTGGCCAAGAAGCGGTCGATAAAGGTCGTTGAAGTTTCCGGATAGTTGACCGTAACGATGAGCATACATTGGTCGAGGTTGGCGGCAATGATGTGCGATTGCTTCGAGAGGTTCGACGCGCGACGGATGATGTAGTTCTTGCGGTCTTCTATCTCCGTGATGAAAGCCGTACCTTCCCGGTTTTCCGCTATGCGAACACGGTCGCCTACGGCCACGGGGTTGGTGCTGCGGATGCCTTTCAGTCGGAAGTTCCCCTTCACCTTGCACTCCACATCGCGCCCCTCGTCCGTACGGACCAAATACCAGCTACCGGTATTTTTTACTACGAGACCAGTCATTTATAAATGAAGAATTAAGAATGAAGAATGAAGAATTTCCTAAGCAGAAGAGAGTATAGGAAATTCTTCATTTTGCCGCAAAGCGGCTATTCTTCATTCTTCATTAAACGGTCATTATCTCCTTGTCCTTAGCCGCCAGCATATCATCAATCTGCTTGATGTACTTGTCGTGCACCTTCTGCAGCTTTTCCTCTCCGCCTTTCTGGGCGTCTTCGGCCAAACCTTCTTTCACGGCTTTCTTCAATTGGTCGATGGCGTCACGACGGGCGTTGCGCACGCTTACTTTGGCGGTCTCGCCTTCGCCCTTGCACTGCTTGGCCAGTTGCTTACGACGCTCTTCGGTGAGGGGCGGAATGCCAATGCGGATGATTTCGCCGTTGTTTTCCGGCATGATGCCCAGTGAGGAGTCGATGATGGCCTTCTCGATGATGCGGAACATATTCTTGTCCCACGGCTTGATGGCGATGCTGCGCGCGTCGGGCGTGGTGACTGCGGCTACATTATTAATAGGCACCATGCTTCCGTAGGAGTCTACGCGAATGCCGTCCAACAGGCGTACGTCAGCCTTACCGGCGCGGATGTGTGCCAATGTCTCTTCCAGGTACATGACGGCCATGTCCATTTTCTCTTGGGCTTCTCCAAGGATATCTTTTACGTCTTTCATATGGTTAGTTGTTTTTAGAAATACTTGGTAATTGATTGATTTTTGAGCAAATGTAGTGCTTTTTTTATATTCCTGCAACAAAAGGGAGAAAAACGCAAGGACAATCTTTGAAATATTATCGCACGACCTAGATGAAACGTCGCCTCAGAAAATATATTGCACCCGCATTTGTGCCAAGAAGAAGTTTCCTTGATAGAAGTCGTTGCAATGCTCGTCTACCCATACATAGCTGGCATTCAGCTTGAAGCCGATATACTTGTTCAGGTAGTAACTAAGCCCCAATGAAACGTCTCTCACGCTCCCGCCATAAATGCCGGCTTGGGAGTCGTTGGCGTCCGCATAATCCAGGCGGGCGGTCAACAACAAGGCGCGTGGGCTGAGGGGACGTCCGGGCACAGCCGTCTTGGAGTCGTATTCAAAATGGTTGCCCGTTAGGAGGAAGCCGCCCAAGACATACCCTCCATGCGTACGATAGGCATTCCCCATAGTACGGTTCATACGGTCCCAATAGTATTCGGCCTGCACCATAAAACGGGTGCCGAGACAAAGTAATTCTACCAATCCTTTTACTTCTGTGCCCATGTTCGGGACACTGGCTTCGAGCATCGGAATGTCGAATAAAGTCGTAATGCCATCGCTGCTGAGGCTTCCCACGGGTGGCTCCGCGGTATTTTTCTCGCGTGTACGGAAAGAGAAAGCGCCCCCTACTTGAAAGAGTGAATGTTGGCCCCACGGTTGGAAACGTCCTACGCCACGCGAGGTAGACACGAAGGCATTCTTCTGATTTTTCCCCAACTTGTTCACATCGTTATGGGTATAAATGCCGGTGGCCAAGTAATATCGAGGATGATGCGCGTGCCAGGTAGCTCCGAACTTGCGGCTATTGGTATAGGCCAATGTGGAAGCGGCCGGTTGCAGGAAACTCCGGCTGGCGGTGCTGATCAGCTTGTCCATGGAGAACGGTTCGTACCCATTGCCCAAAATCAGCGTGTTGCATTCATTGACACGATAGCTCAGCAACAAATCCTTCACCGCACACTTGCCGCCTTCCAATCCCGCATCGACCTTGGCCGTAAAATCCTTATAGGTGGCCTGAAAACCTACGCGGAGGTCGTCCAACCGATAATAACCTTGTACGTCTTCTTTGCCATATCCGGACACGCAGGCATCCAACAAGGCGCGTGTCCGAAACTTGATTTTCAAAGGATTGTCCGCCCACAAATTACTTACAAGAAAGGCGCAGGAGAGCAGGCAGACGGAAATCCGCCTGCTTCCAAGAAAAACAGAATACATCATTAAAGGTATAAAGCGTAAAGACTAAGCAATCAGCATGCCGCCAATTGTTGTTCTTTTGATTTGAAATAATCAGCCTCCATATTTGCCGGTTGCGTACGCTCAAGAGCTACGTTTTTCTCCTTATGCCGGAAATAGAAGAACATACCGACAGACAGCAACGTGATGACAACGCCGGACACGTATGCCGCTATCTTGATAAAGGCCAGCCAATCGACATCGTAGTTGAAGAAGTTCTTATAGACCAACACGCCGACGCTGCCCAAGTAGCCAAACGAATCGGATACGCAGATGAGGAAACCGATGTTGCTGCTATAGCGGAACAAAGCTATCCACCGCTCGAAGAACATCGTGTGGAAGCAGGCGTAGCACAAATAAAGGCCAAACCCTGACAGAATCATCCACAAGATAGGAGAAAGTCGCCCGTGGGAAAACATCCAGGTGGTAAGGAACAAGAGCATGCCGCTGACCACGAAGAAGAATATATTGCTGTAGAAAGCCTTACGGTTGTCTATAATCCGTATCATATTGGCAATGAAGAACAAGACCAGAACCGCAATGCAAATTTCAGAGAAAGCCAAAATGCCCGAATTGCCTTCATAACCCATTTGCGCCCAAATCTCTACGGCAAAGTTGTCACGCAAGTCACGATAGACGGTCAGCGTGGCATAGGTCAATACAGCCAAGGCGATGCCCCAAGAGAAGTCGCGGAAGAGCTTGCGGCGTTCGCGCCCCGTCATGGGAGCACGTTCGCTCCGCAATACTTTGTCTTCTTCGGATGGAGGGGGAATCTTGCCCAACAACCACACGCCCAGCAACAAGAACGGCACGAACACCAACCCGGTGAGGAAAGGCATCCAAAAATCACTTACGCCCAAGTGGACGATCAGGAATTGTCCTACCGACTTGACAATGCCCGAAGCGGTAATGAAACTGATGCACAAGCCTGCGCCCAACAGCTCTGTGTTCTTGCGTCCTTCCAAGAAAGAGATGACGATGCCGAATATCATTCCCAAGGGTAATCCGTTAATGATAAGGAAAACCACATTATACGGTTGAGGCACCCAAGCGAAGAAGAACAGGGCTGTCCACGCTACGCCCACCAGTCCTAATATATAACGGGTGCGCTGACCGGGTTTCATGGAAGAAACAATCTTGATGCCCAAGAACTTGGAGCACGTATATCCGATAACTTGGCTGATGATGGCGATAATCTTATAATCCATACCCCAGTACGTCAGTCCTTCGAATGTAGCGGCAGACAAGGGTTTGCGGAAAGCGTACATACTCATATAAGTAATGAGTGCGGCGGCTATGCACAACAGGCTGAAGCGTGCCCCTGAGCGATTTTCAAATGTCTTTGTGTTCATAATTGGTCAGTTCTATTTTACTTGGATTGAAAGTGAATGCCCACGCGGTAAGGGTTGCGCTCGATGGCGTATCGGAAAGCATCTTCGGCATGCTCCAAGGTGAAGCCGTCATAGATGAGTTCCGCAAAAGGATATTTCTTATAATAAGTGGTGATGAAATCTACCGCTACCTTGAAATCTTCGGCATTATAATTATGGAGTCCTTTGATGGTGCTCAGTCGACGAATGATTTGTTCGGAATCCAGCTTCACCTTGTCTTGCGGACAAACACCGCCTACCCACACGGCCGTCCCGCCAATGGCCAACGCACGCACTGAATCCTCCATGGCTCCAATGAAACCGCTGTAGTCGATGGTGATATCGGCTTTGAGTTTCTCCACATCTGCCTGGTCGGAACGCAAACAGGTGGTGGCGCCAAAACGTCGGGCAGTCTCCAATCTCTCTTCATTGATATCCAAAGCAACCACTTCGGACGCTCCCGCCTCGCGGCACATGGCGCAGGCGATGGTGCCTAACATACCGATGCCCCACAAAGCAACCTTGCGGCCTTTCATTTCGCCAGCCAAGCGTAAAGAGCCGGCTACCGTAGACACCGCACAGTTGATGATGGCGGTTTCTGGCAACGGGACTTCTTCAGGCAAAGGCAAAATGGGAGTGTAACGGCGCAAAATCGTATATTCCGCCAACCCACCATGCAAGGTATTGTCAGCCCGCAGTTGTTCGTGACCGTATTTGAACAAGTCCGGCGACTTTTGCGGAATACCCCGACGTGACATTTCACTGTCCGGATTGGCTGCATAAATGGCCCAGGTAATGCGGCTTCCGACTTCCAACGGACGACCATAAGCGTCACACGGAGCTTCTCCCGGCCCGAAAGCCACGATGCGCCCCACTATTTCATGTCCCAAGATAGTGGGACTCTTTTCGATCCGTTTACCCATATAGGTGCTGATGTCACTACGACAGAGAGTGGCGTATTCATTTCTTACCAGCACTTGCCCTTCGGTCAAGGCAGGGATTTCGCACGTGGCGAACTGCAGTGGCTGTCCCGCCTTTTCAAATACTACGAGTTTGCTTTCCATTGACGATTCATTTTTATTCCGCTGCAAAGTTCCGTCGTTTGGCGCACAAGATAAATGAATAACAATGAATTAATAACCCCAGTTTTTATCCGGATTTATGAATTATCATACATGTAACAAAGCTGAAATGTGTTTGTAACAATGGGGTAACTCCGAAGCCGTTTCTTTGCACCGTTCTATTAATACAAAGACATGAAAGAGCAAGAACAGGAACATTTATTGGTTGAAGTTTATGAGCGGCTGAAGCATCTGAAAGAGCAAGAAGGAGTCAAGATGAAAGATATTGCCGCTGCTACGGGGTGGGCACCCAGTGTGCTTTCGGCATTATACGCTACGGTGCTTCCTACCTTCTGTATGCAGGTGAAGAAAGGTGTGGGAATGGAAGAAGCCTTGGCCGAAGCGCTGGCCAGCGTGAACAACCTCTCGCGGAAGAAACTGCTGAGCGAATTGGAAAACCTGCACCGTGACGTGTCCGCATTCCGTTCGCCGCACGCGGCTCCCGCCTTTGTGGTACACCCCTTCCTGCAAACTATGAAAACCGCCACAGAAGCTTCTTCGGCCACCGAAAACAACCTGACGGGTATGTATATGTCCTACAGCTGTTCCTCGTCCATGAAAGCCTTGAAGGCGGAACCGTTCTACTTTTCCGACTCCGAGACCTACAGTTGTTTCACCGTCGGGCGCAAAAGCGTACACAACTCCATACGTGAGGGGATAGGCGTCGTACGCAAGCAGCAGATGCTTTACCTACAGTTCAACGCCTTTCAAGAGCCAAGCTTCTCCTTAGTCACCGTTTATCTGCAACTTCCTTTTTTGGAAAACATCCGTTTCTTGAAAGGGCTGTACTTGGTGCCCGACTATAATATGAACCCCATCGCACGGCGCATCGTACTGATGAAACGCAGCGATGTGTACGACCCCGAAGCCTTTGCCCAAATGGATGCCCGCCTCATTATGCCCGATGAGTTTACAGAAGAAGAGGCCTTGATTTACAACTATACCTGTGGCCAGACGGACTATATAAAGATGTGTACCTTGCCGTCACCCAAGCTTGATCTGCGCGACTTGCAAGCGGAAAAGAGGTTGTTGGAAAAAGAAGAGGAGTTTGAAGAGGAATAAATACGAAACTGCCAAAACGAGTAATGCAATGAAAGCATCTTCGTTTTGGCAGAATTCAATTATCGTTTTATCCAATTCTCTATTTTTATCTCAGGGATACGCACCATATGCTTCAAATTCTCCGTTACTAATGTCATATTATGGGCAATGGCTGTACATCCGATGAATAAGTCTAAATCTTCTATCGGCGTTCCTTGCTTGTAAAGGAAAGCTTTGTATTTGGCGTACAATTCCAAGGTCTGACTAAGCGGAATTACATCTATTTCACGGCAAAAGGACTGAACTATTCTATAATTCTTTTCTATATTATTACTTCTTTCCGCTCCATAAAGCAACTCTGCTACTGTAATTTCAGAAATACTCAGTCGATGCCATCCCACTTCTTCTATGCGTTGTGCCACATTGAAGCTATTCCGCATAAAGTGTATGCAGATATTTGTATCAAGAAGATAGCGTGTCATTTATCAAAAGGACTTATAGGTTCTTCTTTATGAGAAAGCCGACTGTTGTAGATGTCACTGATAATTTCATCTGTATCGCGGTCGTCCTCCCATGCACCGGCATATTTGGCTACCATACTTTGTGTAAGAGTTTGGTCCGCAGTTTGCTTTCTCTCCGTTCTTAGCAAGGCACGGATTCGGTTGAGCATACTTTCACTGCAATGGGCAATCTCTCGTATGACTTCCATTCTTTCTGCTTCAATTTGTAACGTATTCATGATAATAGAGATTAGAAGTTTATCTTAATTATGCACCAGCGTCCCGATTTCCTCCCCGCTGATGACTTTCTTCAGGTTGCCCACGGTGTCCATATCGAAGACGATGATGGGGAGGTTGTTCTCCTTGCACATACAAGTGGCGGTGAGGTCCATGACACGCAGGTTGCGGGCGAGGACTTCGTCGTAGGTGATGTCGCGGAACTTCGTGGCCGTAGGATCTTTCTCCGGGTCAGCGGTGTAGACGCCATCCACGCGGGTGCCTTTCAGCATCACGTCGGCCTCAATCTCGATGCCACGCAGGCTGGAGCCGGTATCGGTGGTGAAGAACGGGTTGCCCGTGCCGGCGGACATAATGACCACTTCGCCCGCTTCGAGGCATTCGATGGCGCGCCACTTGTTGTAGAACTCACCGATAGGTTCCATACGTACGGCGGTCAAGACACGAGCTTTGACGCCTTGTGCCGTGAGTGCCGAACTGAGTGCCAAGCTGTTGATGACCGTGGCGAGCATACCCATCTGGTCGCCCTTCACACGGTCGAAGCCTTTCATCGCACCTTTCAGCCCGCGGAAGATGTTTCCCCCGCCGATGACGATGCCCACTTGCACGCCCATCTGCTGTATTTCCTTTATCTGTTCGGCGTATTGCACCAACCGCTCGTCATCGAAGATGCCCGGCTGGTCACCCTTCAAGCTCTCGCCGCTGAGTTTGAGGAGGATTCGTTTGTAATGAGGTGTTGCCATAACTATATATTTTAATATTGTATATTCGTTGGGACAAAGATAGTGCAAATCGAATACAAAACATTCAAGCTGGCTTGAAAAATGTTCTTATTTCCGCCTCATCCCCTTGATGGCCTGCTTCACCTCGGCATTCACCCGGTAGGACTCCACAATCTTCTGCAACGTCTTGTTGTAGGTGAAGTCATCGAGCGAGTTTTCCTCCTTCAGGTAGCGCATCGTGAGGTCGGGGAATTTGACGAAGCAGACGGACAACGCCCAGGCCACGCCCATCCGGACGTAATACCCCTCGTGGCGGATGCCGTCGTAGAGGCGGAGCAACTCCGTGATATGCTCTTCGTCAATAAACAATTGCATCGTCATCACCACACCGAAGCGTATCTCGTATTCGCCCTTTGCCTGCATCCAGCCCTTGAGGTATTCCCACAGGCGTTCCCGATGAGCCTCAACGAACCGTTTCCCTCCACCGAACTTGAACGTGTCGCACACCGACCAACTGTTGATAATACGCACGAAACGGGTCACCCGCTCCAGATATACCTCCACATCCTCGTCCGGACGGATGCAGCCCAGCACCAGCCCTTGCAGCATCCGTTCCTCCATATAATAAGTGTCTGCCGTGGCCAGATAAGCTTGCCAGTCGCCTTTGGCTATTTTCTTCGCCAACTCGCGCAAGTGGGGGATGCGGATGCCCAGCACGTTGGGCACGCCGGGGTTGAGGCTCTCGCTGAAAGGCTTGTTGCCTTGCTCGGCGATGCGGAAAAGTTCGGACTTGATGGCTGAGGGGGTAATGAGAATTGATTCCATAATACGTATGTTGATTGTTATGCGGACAAAGGTAGTAATTTAAATCAGATGCATTATCTTTGTCCCCATCAATCAATAAAAAGAAAGACAGTATGGGATGTTTTATGAATGTGTTGTGGTTGGTGCTGGGCGGCATCTTTACCGCCGTGGAGTATGTGGTGGCCAGCCTGTTACTGATGGTGACCATCGTGGGGATACCCTTCGGGATGCAGACGCTGAAGCTGGCGGGGCTGGCCTTGTGGCCGTTCGGCAAGGAAGTGCGCACGGGCGAGCGTTCGGGCGGATGCCTGCACGTGCTGATGAACGTGCTTTGGATTCTGTTGGGCGGCATCTGGATTGCGCTGTCTCACTTGGTGTTCGGGGCGGTGCTCTGCGTCACCATCATCGGCATACCGTTCGGGCTTCAGCACTTCAAACTGGCGGCGTTGGCATTGACTCCGTTCGGGAAAGATATTTCCCAATAGCTGGGAAGCGCGATTCCCAACGACTGGGAAATACAATTCCCAGACGTGGGAAACGTGATTCCCAAAGGCTGGGAAAACCGTTTCCCTCCTAAGGGACGAACCAAGGACTTACGGAGCTCATCAGAAGTCATATTCTTCTGTCATATAGTTATACTTCGGGTGAGAGCCGGGAGCATAGTAGGCGAAGATGCGCTCTATCTCCCGCTGCTTGTCGGGGGTGATGGGACGTTCGAGGTGACGGATGCGGGCGTAGGTAGTGTGCGGCCAAAGATGCCTGACGTCGTGCCGGATGGCCACGGCCAAATGCGGGAGTATGCCCAACGTTATGTTTGTGACTCCCCAAGCCAAGGAGACCTTCTTCGTGGTGCGATAGTAAGCACACTTGGCGGCATCCGCAGGCCAGGCCGACGGACTGAAGCAACGCACCGTTTGCACATCCTTCGGGATGTTCTGCCCGGCAAGGTGGCGCAAGCATTCATCACGTCTTGGGCATTCGTGGTTGAAGCAATGGGCGTAGTCGTGGGGGACTTTGGTGTAGTCGAAGTCTGCATTCTTTTCCATAATCGTAATATTTGAGTAAGGTTGACAAAGATAAGATTTTCAAATGGAAGTCCGACAAATGTCCGGCGTGTTTTTGCGCGAAGGAACAATTACAAAAAATCCTTCCGACGCAGAATCCGCATCGGAAGGATTTTTCGATTGGTGCGGGTGATAGGACTCGAACCTACACGCCTTGCGGCACCAGATCCTAAGTCTGGCGCGGCTGCCAATTACGCCACACCCGCAGTGTGCTTTTGTTACAGCGCGGCAAAGATAAGTATTATTTTCTATTTAGCCAACTATTTTCTCAGAATGATACGAATGAAGAAAATCTTCCATACTTGTGATTTTCGTTTTTTTAAGGACATCGGTTGATAAGGATAACTAAATTTTGTTACCTTTGTAAAAAATGAATCATATTTTATAAATTGGCATTGTTATGATGTATGTACAGAAGTATTTGAGAGCTAGTTTATGGATGTTCTTGGTAGGATTCATAGGCTTAGCGTCATCTTGTGCGGATGAGGAGTTTGACATTCGCAATAATTTAGAAGGCTATCAATGGTATGTAGCTTCGTATTCTTGGTCATCCGCTGATGGCACTGACACCGGTACGGTGGATGTACTTTCCATACAAGACTTATGGGTCTATTTTTACGAAAAAGGGAAAGGAGTCTTTTCTGATATGAGAGGGGAAGACCCCTTAATGGAAGATTTCCAATGGCAAGTAGAGGATGATATTCTGACTGTTACTATGTCAGGGAATCGGGTTGCATGGCAAGTAGGAATCAGCGGTGGAACTTCAGCCGACAATCGTCTTGTCATGACACTTCATACCGATGATTACTGGGGGGACGGCAGTAATTTGTCTGTCACGGTCAGTATGAGAAGAGCCTAACAAATCGCTATATTTCTGCACTTGAAATGAGGCGGCGGGCGGTCTCAATCATCGTATCCAAACCTTGCGCCTCGTCTTCTTCGGTCATATCCACCCACACATCCGGCTCGATGCCGAACTCGATGTGTTGCTTGTCGGCATCCAAGTGGGGGCTGGCGGAGAAGCGGACGGTCCAGCCGTTGGGTAGTTCGGACGTGAAGGGCAGGCCGGCTCCTCCTCCGGTCTGGTCGCCTACAATGGTAACCAAGGGGAGGTAACGCATCGCGTTGACAAAGTCGTTGGTAGCACTGTAGGAGTGGCGGTTGGTCAGGACGATGACCGGCTTTTGCCAACGCAAGTTGATGGATGGTTCTAAGTAAATAGGCTCGGGGTCGGAGAAGTCACTATGCCCGGTGCCTGTCTTGTGTTGGATGTAACCGGTCAAGACGGTTTCGTTAGTAAAGCGGGCGGCGATACGGGTGGAATAGGTCAGGTTGCCTCCACCGTTGTTGCGCACATCAATGATAAGCCCGTTGCAAGCCGCCAGGTAAGAAAGGGCTTCGTCCAAATTGCCTTCGCCTACCCCGTTGGAAAACGAGGTATAGGAGATGTAACCTACATTGTCCTCAAAAATAGTGTATTTCAATCCGCCGGAGATGCGATAGTCCCGGCCGAGGTATTGCTCGATGATGCTTTCATCGTAATTGCGCGGATAGTCCAAGTACCAGTCCCAATAGCGGGCGGTGTTGGAGGCGGAGTAGAGGTTGACGTGTCCGTCTTTCAGTTCGGCCAACATATTGCCCAATACTTCGAAGAGGCCATCGCTGCTCATATCCGCTGTGATAAGAGGCTGATATTTGTCGTGGATAGCATCCCAGTCTATCTGTTTGTAGTCAAGATAGCAATATTGCTCATCGATGATTTTCCACAGGGCTTCGAAGTTGCCTTGCGGCGTATTGTCGTAAACCTCCTCGCGGATGCAAGAGGTGAGAAACAGCGAAAAAAACAGAGTAAGGTATATAAGTGGTTTCATATCGTTTGTCGGGAATGGGGGGGTTAGTTCCGTGGTTTCTTCAGCAAGTAGAACTCTTTGACGAATCCTACCATAAACGCGTGTGAATAGGCGTGGGTGCGTATGTCGTTCACCTTCGATTGTTGGGCATCCCACAAGTAGGCCAGGCGCATCTTCAGCCGCCCCACGGGCAGGTCGGCAGTGAGCATTTGGCGCAAGGAGGGCTGGTTGTGCAGGGAGGTGAACTTTACGACACCGTCCGCGTTTCCCAAGGAGAAGATTTCGTAATACGACTGTCCGTAATGGGGAGAAAACATCACGCCCATCACCGGAAGGTTCAGCTGGTAACGCAGGCGGATGGGGTATCGTTTTATCCTTACGTCCCATACGGCCATCACCGAAGCGTCAATGTTGAGGTAGGCACGAGCCGAGGCGGGGTTGTTTCCGTTGCGCAGGTTGTAGAGGAAGCCTCCGTTCAAATCGGCCAGTCCGCCTGCCAGCAGACGGAAGTTGTCTGTCAAAGGGATATGGTAGTGCAAGCCGTAGTTCCAGTTGACTTGCGCGGCCAGCATATTGTTGTTGTCCACACGGTTGTGGGTGTAATTGACATAGCCTTGCAGGAAGTTCTGCAACGAAAGGTTGCCATCCGCCCAGCGCGTCATACGCATACTTTCGCGGGCGACACGGACTTCCACTCCTTTATATTCTTGGGGAGAGAGGTATGTGTCGTACATATTGGCAGCGCCTACGCCATACATCGTGGTACGGGTGACAAAGTGTGTCTGGCGTGCGGAGTCGGGCAATTGGAGTTGCGCCTGCAGTGGCAGAGCGCATAGCCATAGGACGGCTCCTATTCCCAATAGTTTATTCTTCATTTGTCTTTCTTCGTTTAAAACAGTTTCATCTGTCCGGTCAATTCGTCCAGAATGTCGCTTTCGCTCTTGTCGCGGTCGGGGTCCAAGTTCTCCGGCTCTTCTTCCGGCTCTTCAGTTTCGGGAGTCGGTTCGGGCTGGCGGGTAGGCTCCAGTTCATTGATGGTGTCTATCGTGTAGTTGGTTAGCCGTTTGCCTTTGGCCTTGAAGCCTTTGACGGCAATAAACTCTTCTACATCCACTATCAAAGACTCCCGGAAGCTGTCGTGTCCGCCAAATATGACTTCCAGGCGCGGATAGGGTTCGTCGGTCAGCAGGATGAGCTGGTTCTTCTTGTTTTCGCCCAAATAATTCTGCTTACGGGTAGCCGGCTCGAAGCAGAAACGCTTGATGTAGGGATAGTTCTGCTGGTCGGCATCGTAGAGCACGGCTGTCCATACTTTTTGCGGGTCGAATTTCTCCATAATGCGGATATCGGCTTCATAATGATTGCTCAGGTCGAAGCCCGTTGTATAATAGTCGCCATTGTTCTGCACGACCAAGATGCGGTCGTTGGTTTGGAATTCGCCCAAATACTCACCGCGTCCGTCATAGTTGAGGCGCAGCACGTCGCCATCGAACCACACTTTGCGGCCTCCCAACGTAGAGGCTCCGCGTTGCTTCAAGCTAATCTTATGCACCGGGTTACGGGTCAGGATATTGCCAATGGCCTGCCGACCTTTGATGCCCAGTTGGCTGAAGTCTTCCTCGAAGATGATTTTGCGTATTTTGGGGTTGGGCTTCAAGGTGACCTTGATGACTTCCGCCTCGCCATTGGGGTTGGCACTGAAGTACATAATGCGTGAATCGGGCGTGCCTTGGGTGACATCGTATTCGCGGTCGCGGATGACATTGGTCACCGCAAAACGCTTGATGTAGCAGGTGCCGTTCTTTCCGTCACGGTACACCACATTATATATAGTACGCTTATCGTTCTTCTTAAAGACATTGACGTAGAGGACGTTTTTGCCCACGAACTTCTTGTCGGCCACGGGCGTGATGAGGTATCGCCCATCGCGGTAGAAGAGGATGACATCGTCCAGGTTGGAGCAGTTGGCCACAAACTCGTCTTTTTTCAACGTAGTCCCGATGAAACCTTCTTCCCGGTTGATGTAAAGCTTTTCGTTGGCCTCGATGACCTTGGTAGAGTCAATGGTGTCGAAACTACGTATCTCCGTACGGCGGGGGAAGTTGCGTCCGTACTTCTCCTTCAGCATACGGAACCAGTCGGCCGTGTACTCCACGATGTTGTCCAAGTGGCGGTTGATTTCTTCCACTTCGGCTTTCATACGGGCTATCTGCTCTTCGGCCTTGTCGGAATTGAACTTCAGGATGCGGGCCATCTTGATTTCCATCAGCTTCAGGATGTCCTCCTTGGTCACTTCGCGGATGAACTTCGGATACCAAGGCGTGAGGCGGCGGTCGATGTGCTCGCAAGCGATGTCCATCGTGCCGGCTTCCTCAAATTCCTTGTCTTTGTAGATGCGTTCTTCGATGAAGACTTTCTCCAAAGAAGCGAAATGCAGGTTTTCCAGTATCTCTCCTTTGCGAATCTCCAGCTCGCGGCGCAACAAGTGCAAGGTATTGTCCACCGACTTGCGCAACACGTCGCTTACGGTCAGGAAGTGCGGCTTTTGGTCATCAATGACGCAGCAATTGGGCGAAATGCTTACCTCGCAATCCGTGAAGGCATAGAGGGCGTCGATGGTTTTGTCCGATGAGGTGCCGGGCGTCAAGTGCACGAGAATCTCCACACTCCCCGAAGTCAAGTCCTCCACTTTGCGAATCTTTATCTTTCCTTTCTCGCTGGCTTTCACGATGGAGTCACATACGTTGGCAACGGTCTTCCCGTAGGGAATCTCGCGCACGGCCAGTGTCTTGTTGTCCACCTTCTCGATGCGGGAGCGCACCCGTACGGAGCCGCCCCGTTCGCCATCGTTGTATTTGGAGACGTCTATCAATCCGCCTGTCTGAAAATCAGGATAGAGCCGGAAGTTCTCTCCGTGCAGGTAACTGACGGCGGCATCGCAAATTTCGTTGAAGTTATGGGGAAGAATCTTGGAGGAAAGTCCCACGGCAATGCCTTCCACGCCTTGCACCAAGAGCAGCGGGAACTTGACGGGCAGCGTCACCGGTTCGCGGTTGCGTCCGTCATAAGACATTTTCCACTCTGTCGTTTTGGGATTGAACACCACATCGAGGGCAAACTTGGTCAGGCGGGCTTCGATGTAACGGGCAGCCGCGGCATCGTCACCGGTCAAGATGTTGCCCCAGTTTCCTTGGCAGTCGATGAGCAAATCCTTCTGCCCCAACTGCACCAAAGCGTCCTTGATGGAGGCATCGCCGTGCGGATGAAACTTCATAGCCTCGCCCACGATGTTGGCCACCTTGTTGTAGCGTCCGTCCTCCATACGGCGCATTGTGTGCAAGATGCGCCGCTGCACCGGTTTCAACCCATCCATAATGTGGGGAACGGCACGCTCCAGAATGACGTAAGAAGCATAATCCAGAAACCACGTCTGGTACATACCGCTCAGTTGGTGTTTCACGTTATCGTCTTTGGCATCCGCAGGGCGGTAGTCTGAATGCTCTTCCTGACCGGAAGCACCGTTATTCAGGTCTTCGTTGTTCGTCTCAAAGTCTTCGCTCATAATTCTTGTATAGGAGAAAGTGTTCTTGCGCTGAAATGCAAAATTCCAACCGCAGGCAAAAATAGGGAAAAAATCGATTATATGCAAGTGTATGCCCGCTGTAAGAAGGAATAAATGGAGAGAATAAGCTTGCTATTTTGTATAAAAACCGTATATTTGTCCACATATATCAGAAACATACCGACTATGATCAACGAACAACTGCTGCACCCGGCCAGCATCGTGGTGGTGGGTGCGTCCAACAATGTACACAAGCCCGGAGGAGCCATCCTGAAAAACCTGTTAAGCGGAGGTTATGTGGGTGAACTGCGGGCGGTGAACCCCAAGGAAACCGAAGTGCAAGGCGTAAAAGCTTACCCCGACGTACATACCGTGCCAGATACAGACTTGGCCGTGCTGGCCATCCCGGCGGCAATGTGTCCCGATGCCGTCGAGGTGCTGGCCGCCGAGAAGGGAGTCCGCGCCTTTATCATCCTGTCTGCCGGATTCGGCGAAGAGACACACGAAGGAGCATTGCTGGAAGACCGCATATTGGAGACCGTCAACCGGTATGGCGCATCGCTCATCGGGCCGAACTGCATCGGCTTTATGAATGCTTGGCATCACAGTGTGTTCAGCCAACCCATTCCCCATCTTCATCCACAGGGCGTTGACCTCATATCCAGTTCCGGAGCTACGGCGGTATTCATTTTGGAGAGTGCCGTTACCAAGGGGCTGCCTTTCAACTCCGTCTGGTCCGTAGGCAATGCCAAGCAGATAGGCGTAGAGGACGTGTTGCAATATATGGACGAGACGTTCGACGCGGAACGGGATTCGCGCATCAAGCTGCTCTACATCGAAAGCATCGGCGACCCAGACCGCCTGTTGCTGCACGCCTCCTCGTTGATAAAGAAAGGATGCAAGATAGCCGCCATCAAGAGTGGAAGCAGCGAGAGCGGAAGCCGGGCGGCCAGCTCGCACACGGGCGCCATTGCCAGCAGCGATTCGGCCGTGGAAGCCTTGTTCCGAAAGGCGGGCATCGTCCGTTGCTATTCGCGTGAGGAACTGACTACGGCCGGTTGCATCTTTACCCTTCCTCCGCTTCGTGGACGAAACGTGGCCATTGTGACCCACGCCGGAGGACCGGGCGTTATGCTGACGGATGCACTGAGCAAGGGCGGAATGAATGTGCCACGGCTGGGCGGTCCTTTGGCGGAAGAGCTGAAAAGCCAACTGTACCCGGGCGCTTCCACCGGAAACCCCATTGACATATTGGCCACGGGCACGCCGGAACATTTGCGCCTCTGCCTAAAATATTGCGAGGAAAAGCTGGAGGACATTGACGCCGTGATGGCCATCTTTGGTACGCCGGGGCTGGTGACGATGTATGAGATGTACGATGTCCTTCACGAACAGATGCAGACTTGCCGAAAGCCGATTTTCCCGATATTGCCCTCTGTCAATACCGCCGGTGCCGAAGTAGCGGACTTCCTGAAGAAAGGGCACGTAAACTTTGCCGACGAAGTAACTTTGGCGGGTATGTTAACCCGTATTATGAATGTCCCCCGCCCTGCCGAAGGTGGAATAGAATTGTTCGGGGTCGATGTTCCCCGCATTCGCCGCATCATTGATTCTATTCCGGAAGATGGCTACATCGCTCCACATTATGTACAAGCCTTGCTCCACTCTGCGGGCATTCCGGTGGTAGATGAGTTTGTTTCATCAAAGAAAGAGGAGGTGATGGCTTTTGCCAAGCGGACGGGCTATCCGGTAGTGGCCAAGGTCGTGGGTCCCCTACATAAATCGGATGTGGGAGGCGTGGTGCTGAACATCAAGACCGAGCAACACTTGGCTTTGGAATTCGACCGTATGATGCAGATTCAAGGGGCGACAGCCGTAATGGTGCAACCGATGCTGAAGGGAACGGAACTTTTCATCGGAGCCAAGTACGAGGAACGGTTCGGGCACGTGGTACTTTGCGGCTTGGGCGGCATTTTTGTGGAAGTGCTAAAAGACGTATCGTCCGGCCTTGCCCCCTTGTCCTACGAAGAAGCCCACTCTATGATTCGCTCCCTCCGCGCTTACAAGATTATCCAAGGTACACGTGGACAGAAAGGGGTGAATGAGACCAAGTTCGCGGAAATCATTGTCCGCCTCTCCACCTTGTTGCGGTTCGCCACGGAAATCAAGGAGATGGACATCAATCCGCTTTTGGCCACAGAGAAAAACGTCATAGCGGTAGACGCGCGCATACGGATAGAAAAGACTATTTGAATGAAGAATGAAGAATAGTCCCTTCGGGACAAAATGAAGAATTACCATCCGGACGGGAATATTCTTCATTCTTCATTTATTATTCTTCATTCATTATTTGTTCATCAGCAGACGTTTCAGCACCACCGTGGCGGAAATCTCCCGGTTGGCGGCTTCCGGTATGACGATGCTTTGCGGACTTTCTATCACATCGTCCGTCACAATCATATTGCGGCGCACGGGGAGGCAGTGCATAAAGTAGGCGTTATTTGTCACGGCCATCTGGCGGTCGCTGACGGTCCAGGCACGGTCCTTGCTCAGGATTTGGCCGTAGTTATCACCGGTATAGGCAGCCCAGTTCTTGGCGTAGATGAAGTCGGCGCCCTCGAAGGCTTTCATCTGGTCGTACTCCACACGTGCACTCCCCACAAACTTAGGGTCGAGTTCGTAGCCTTCGGGATGGGTGATGACGAATTCGTAATCCGTGGCGTTCATCCATTCCGCGAAAGAGTTGGGTACGGCTTGGGGCAAAGGACGCGGATGGGGAGCCCACGTCATAACGACTTTGGGACGGGCTTTTTTCTTATACTCTTCGATGGTGATAAGGTCGGCAAAGCTTTGAAGTGGATGGCGCGTAGCGGCTTCCATAGAGAACACAGGGCGACCCGAATACTGGATAAACTGGTTCAGGATGACTTCATTGTAGTCATACTCGCGACTTTCAAAGCGGGCGAACGAACGCACCCCGATGATGTCACAATAGCAGCCCATCACGGGAATGGCTTCCAGCAGGTGCTCGGGTTTGTCACCGTCCATAATGACACCCCGCTCGGTCTCCAGCTTCCAAGCTCCCTGGTTGATGTCGAGCACAATGACGTTCATTCCCAAATTCAGTGCGGCCTTCTGAGTGCTCAGGCGGGTACGCAGGCTGGAGTTGAAAAATATCATCAGGAGCGTCTTGTTGCGTCCCAATTCCACGTATTTAAAACGGTCTTTTTTGATTTCGAACGCTTCTTCAAGTGCAGACTTCAGACTGCCGATATCCTGCACACAAGTAAAATTCTTCATAATCTGTGTCTTTGTTTAAATTAGAATATGCTTTCTATGCGGACAAATATAGCGATTATTCACGGAGTAACAAGCCGAAAATGCGCCTTGTGATGAAAATGAGTAAAAGAAAAGATGAAACCAGCAACCTTCTTCCCAAACAAACCCCTACCTTTACACCTGCAAAAACTAATATTATAACATAGAATAGAAATGAAAAGACATTTTTGTAAATTGGAACTGGCACTTGCGGCGGTGGCATTACTCTCATTTTCGCCTCAAGGATTTGCCAACACTTCCTACGGAGAAGTCAATCAAGCCCTCGCCGTCCGGCAACAAGCGATGCAGGTCACTGACATCGTACAAATCAATCCGACAACCGTAGAGGTTCGTTTGGCGGATAACCGACGCTTGACGCTCGATTTTTACGGAGAGAATATATTCCGTATGTTTCAAGACAATGCGGGCGGCATCCTGCGCGGCCCTGAGGCCATGCCCGAAGCGCAAATCTTGGTGGATAGCCCTCGTCGGAACGTCGTAAGGCTGACCGTAGAAAATACAGCCAATGAGATGTCCGTAGCTACGGAAGAAGTGAAAGTGGCGTTCGACCCACAAACGGGGCTGATGCGGGTCATCAACCTGAAAACAGGAACCACCGTGATGGAGGAAGCACGCCCGGCTCTGTTTGAAAAGACAGAGGTGACCCTGACCTTCAAAGAAGCACCCGATGAATATTTCTACGGCGGAGGCGTGCAGAACGGACGTTTCTCGCACAAAGGGCGCACCATTGCCATCGAGAACCAGAACAGCTGGACGGACGGAGGCGTAGCTTCGCCCAACCCGTTCTATTGGTCCACCAAGGGCTATGGCTTGATGTGGCATACTTTCAAGCGGGGCACTTATGACTTCGGAAACGAAGAGAAAGGCATCGTGAAACTCTCCCACAAAACGAATTACCTGGATTGCTTTATTATGGTGAATGAAGGGGCCGTACCTTTGCTGAACGACTTCTACCAGTTGACGGGACATCCGGTGCTGTTGCCGAAGTTCGGTTTCTACGAAGGCCACCTGAACGCCTATAACCGGGATTATTGGAAAGAAAATGAGAAAGGCATACTCTTCGAGGACGGCAAAAGATACAAGGAGAGCCAGAAGGACAAAGACGGCATCAAAGAGTCGCTGAATGGGGAGAAGAACAACTACCAATTCTCGGCACGGGCCGTGATAGACCGCTATAAGAGCCACGATATGCCTCTGGGATGGCTTTTGCCCAACGACGGTTATGGCGCAGGCTACGGGCAGGACAGCACGTTGGACGGCAACATCCAAAACCTGCGCAACCTGACGGACTATGCGCACCAACACGGAGTGGAAATCGGACTGTGGACGCAATCGGACCTTCATCCGAAAGCCGGCGTGGAAGCTTTGCTCCAACGTGACATTGTGAAAGAGGTCCGCGACGCGGGCGTCCGTGTACTGAAGACGGATGTAGCTTGGGTAGGTGCCGGCTATTCATTCGGTCTGAACGGTGTGGCCGATGTGGCGCAGGTGATGACTTATTATGGCAACGATGCTCGTCCGTTCATCATCAGTCTGGATGGTTGGGCAGGCACGCAACGTTATGCCGGCATCTGGTCGGGCGACCAAACGGGCGGCAACTGGGAATACATCCGCTTCCACATTCCTACCTACATCGGCTCGGGCTTATCGGGTAATCCCAACATCACCTCGGATATGGACGGCATTTTCGGCGGAAAGAACCTGGCGGTAAATACGCGCGACTTCCAGTGGAAGGCATTCACCCCTATGCAACTGAATATGGACGGCTGGGGAGCAAACGAGAAGTATCCGCACGCTTTGGGCGAACCCGCCACGTCCATCAACCGTTGGTATCTGAAACTGAAGTCTGAAATTATGCCTTACGCTTACAGCATCGCCCGCGAAGCCGTAGACGGTCTCCCTATGATGCGGGCTATGTTCTTGGAATACCCCAACGGTTACACATTGGGCAAGTCTACCCAATACCAATATTTATATGGTCCTTATTTCTTGGTAGCCCCCATTTATCAGGCCACGAAAGCCGATTCATTAGGCAACGATGTACGCAACGGCATCTACTTGCCCGAAGGCCAATGGATTGACTACTTTACGGGCGACCTTTACAAAGGAAACCTCATCCTCAACAACTTCGATGCACCGCTTTGGAAACTGCCGGTCTTCGTGAAGCGGGGTGCCATCATTCCTATGACCACCGCCCACAACAACGTAAACGAGATGAACACGGCGTTACGCGCTTACGAACTCTATCCCTACGGGCAGAGCGAATTTACCGAGTATGATGATGACGGCACGACGGAACAATACCGTACGGGCAAATTTGTCACCACGCGCATCGCGTCCTCTCTCGATGAAAAAGGCAACCTCACGGTCACCATCGACCCTGCCCAAGGCAACTATGAAGGTTTCGTGCGGGAGAAAACGACCGAGCTTCGCATCAACGTAACCGCGAAGCCCAAGAAACTGACGGCCAAGATTGGCAAAAACAAAGTCAAACTAACCGAAACCACTTCCTTGGATGACTTCAATAAGGGGGAGAACGTATATTTCTACGACGAAACACCGGAGCTGAACCGCTTCGCCACCCCCGGAAGCGAGTTTGCCAAAGTATCTGTCGTAAAGAATCCGCAACTGCTGGTGAAACTGGCGGCTTCGGACATCACAGCGGCACAAACCGTAGTCAACGTGAAAGGATACGTCTATGCTCCGGCGGAGAAATACCGTCTGACATCCGGTGCATTGACCGCTCCCCAACCGCAGATTACGGAAGCGAATACGGAAGCCTACACTTTGAAACCTACGTGGGAGAAAGTAAACAATGCTGACTTCTATGAAATCGAGTTCAACGATATGCGCTACTCCACCATCCGCGATACGGAGTTGCTGTTCGAAGACTTGCAGGCGGAAACGAATTACACGTTCAAAGTACGTGCGGTGAACGAAGACGGTTACTCCGACTGGGCGACGTGCAGCGCAACGACCAAGCGCAACCCGCTGGAGTTCGCTATCAAAGGCATCACGGGCGAGACTACCGCCGCCAACCAAGGACGCTCCATCCGCCGTTTGTTCGACTTCGAGGCGGGCGAGCTGTGGCACACGAAGTATAACGCCAAGGCAGTGCCCTTCGACTTGGTTATGGACCTGCACTCCATCAACCAACTGGATAAGCTGCACTACTTGCCGCGTGAGAATGCCGGAAACGGAACATTGCTGAAAGGCACAATAGCTTATAGTATGGACAAGGAGAATTGGACGGAAGCGGGAGCCTTTGAATGGAAACGCGACAACGAGACGAAGCTGTTCACTTTCGCAGGTAAGCCGACCGCACGCTACATCAAACTGCATATAGACGAAGCAGTAGGAAACTACGGTTCGGGACGTGAAATCTATGTGTTCAAGGTTCCGGGCACGGAAAGCTATCTGCCGGGCGACATCAACAACGACAAGAAGATTGACGAGAACGACCTGACATCCTACACCAACTATACCGGCCTGCGCAAAGGCGATTCAGACTTCGAAGGCTACATCAGCCGCGGTGACCTGAATGTCAACAACCTGATTGATGCTTACGACATTTCTGCCGTAGCTACCCAGTTGGAAGACGGTGCCAATACGTACAAAGTCGAAAAAGTGGGCGGTTCCATCAGCCTGGCAACCAATAAGCGTACATACGCCAAGGGTGAGACCGTAGAAATCACGGTGAAGGGTACCGGACTAAGTGCGGTGAATGCCCTCAGCTTCGCATTGCCCTACAACCCGGCAGACTACCAATTCGCAGGCATCGAACCTCTGGCCGTGAAAGGTATGCACAATATGACAAACGACCGCCTGCACACCAACGGCGAGAAAGCGCTCTATCCCACGTTTGTCAACCTGGGTGACAAGCCCACGCTGGAAGGTGATTGCGACCTGTTTGTCATCAAACTAAAAGCCAATCGCGACCTGACATTCGACCTCCAAGCCAAGGACGGTTTCTTGGTGAACAAGCGAATGGAAACAGTAAGGTTCTGAATCTGAAACTACAATAGGCTAAAAAAGAACGTGTTGGGAAAAACGGCACGTTCTTTTTTATTGGAGTTGTCGCCATTTCCATCAATGACTTGCCACTGAGTTTTTGGACTGACCTCTCTTAAACGATTTAAGCGATGTCAGGCGTATATGCAAAAAAAGAGTCCCGATTTCTCGGAACTCTTTTTTTTATAGGAATGTTCTTAATCAGTCTTATATGATTAGAGCTTCGGACCGGCAGCAACCAATGCCTTGCCAGCTT
>CALUIQ010000033.1 GCA_944320735.1 uncultured Bacteroides sp.
GGGCAATCGTTTGTGCAGGCTGACCAAGTCACGCAACAAGTTCGGATGATACTGGATGTCATCATCAATCGTCACAATGACGTCTTCGGGAAAGTCTCTTAACGCTGGAATTAACTTTTTGTACGAACGTATCTCGGCAGGGTCGAATCTAACTTCAAAGATAGGACTTTCCGCTTTGAGGGTTTCGAGTTCCGGAGGAAGCACGCCGCCCGGAAACTTCTGTGTGTCCAAGTACAACACAATCTTGTCGGGCAGCAACGAACCTTTCAATATATGACGTATAGCCTCCACCGCATAAGGTATGGCAGCGGGGAACGAAGTCAACGAAACAATAATTCTCGGTTTATCATTCATTTTCTCTTTGGTTTATCTGTTTTGACTTCATACCCTATCCGCTCCCCCACTTCAGGAAATCTCTCCACAATCGCTTTCAACGCAGCCGCATTCTTGTCCGTGCCCGACTTGAAGTTGGTGGTTTTCAGCGAAAGCTCCCGTGGCTTTCCTACTCCTTTCGGTTTGTTATGCCCGAAGGGAACAGGCACAATGGGAGTACCGTTGGCCACTGCCGCCGCCCAGAACCAGATGTCATCCGTCGTAGGGGCTATCGCGGTGAACAGTTCTTCGTCAAGCATCTCCGGCTTCAGGCAGTGAGGAGGATAAAGAATTCCGCCTACACCGGTTGCGATGTTCGTAAAGCCGGAATGAATCTTCTTTAGCAAAAAGTGATACCATCTGTACTTTTTCCATTGACGATAAGGCTTGCCCGGCTTCATACGCTTGGCGCGATGTCCTAACACGGCTTCGGGTACCTGCTCATGCAGGCGAAGCAGGTCGCGCAACATATGCTCGTGATAGTTCACATCATCGTCTACCGTTACGATGATCGCATCGGGAAAGTCCCGTAAGGCGGGTATCAGTTTTCGGTACGAACGGATATCCCTGTCGTAGTTTCGTATCTCAAAAATAGGGCTTTTATCGGCCAAAGTCAGAAGTTCCTTCGGAAGCCCGTTTTCGCCAAATTGGGCAAAGGTCAGATAAAGCACCAACTTGTCGGGCAGCACGGAGCCGTTCAAGAGGGAACGTATGGCCTGTACGGCATAGGTTATCGCCGCCGGAAACGAAGTCATCGACACAACGACTTTGGGTTGAGGTACATTCGGTTTCATATTCTTGTTCTTAGTAAATCTATCCCTATCGGATGTGGAGGCAAAGATAACACAAAAAAGCGAAATAGTGATAAAATCGTGGGAATCATTCTCAGAGTTGATACTTAAATGATTAAACTTATAGGTTTATCCATTAAATATTTGTATATTTGCTGAGAAAAATCATTTAGATTATGAAGTTTGCAAGAATTATTAAGGGTTATGATCATTTATGGGCTGTAAAAGAACCTGATAAGGAATATGATGAGTTAACTTCATTGTTTGAGAAATGGAACAATGCAGATTTCTTATTTGATTTTTTTAGGGATAATGTTAAGGATTTGAGAAATAACTTTCATATAGAGAAAATATCAGAAGCCATACAAGACACATTTGAAGATGCAGATGAATTGGAAGAATTGATTTTAAAATTCCCATATACTGAGAATTTGGATAATAGTATGTTTAAACCTCTTGATATTAGCGATGCGAGATGTGTGGAATTGACAAGAAGAAAAGCGCGTAATTGGAATCGGGGTAAGCATGCAAGTTGGCTGAGGATATATGCTATTCGTCTTGAAGTAAATGTATATGTAATTACAGGCGGAGCCATAAAACTCACGCATTTAATGCGGGATAAAGAGCATACTGCTATGGAATTGGACAAGTTAAATAAATGTAAGGCTTATCTGAAAGCTAATGGAGTTTTTGATAAAGATAGTTTTGTCGATTTAAATAAGGAGGGTTAAAAATGAGAACAACTATTGATTTTCTGAAAGAACACGAAAGTATTTCTCCGTCACATTTTGAGGAAAATGCAAAATGGAGAAAAGAAAATAAGGCTTGGTTGGAATGGTCGCGTTCCATTGCTTTGTCTTTGGTGGAGTATATGGAAACAAACGGGTTGAGTCGGAGTGCGTTAGCGGAGCGTTTGGATGTATCCCCGCAATATATTAGCAAACTGTTATCTGGAAAAGTAAATTTTTCCTTCAAAAGCATTGCGGAGTTGGAACAGAAACTAGATATTAAGTTGTTGAATATTTTAAAACCGGCTTAATGTCTGCTTTTCCTTCAACTCGGCAACGGCTTTTTAGGTTGTCATTCTTGCAGGGCGCACGTCGGGCAGGAAAATGGCAATGACGCCCAACAGGGGCAACCAAGTGCTGACGTGGAAGATGAACTCAATGCTGGTGATGTCTGCCAGCCAACCGAAGAAGGCCGAGCCGATGCCGCCCAAGCCGAACATCAGCCCGAAGAATACGCCTGCTATCATCCCCACCTTGTCCGGTTTCAAGTCAGTCGCATAGACCACAATGGCCGAGAAGGCGGAGGCTATGATGAGTCCTGTAATGACCGCCGTCACAATGGTCCAGCCCAAGTTGAGGTAGGGCATGGCAAGCGTGAAAGGAGCCGCGCCGAGGATGGAGAACAGGATGACGTATTTTCGCCCATAGCGGTCGCCCAAGAAGCCGCCCAACAAAGTGCCTGCGGCGAAAGCCGCCAAGTAGGCGAAAAGGCAATATTGCGATTGCTGCACCGTAACGCCGAACTTTTCTATCAGGTAGAACGTGAAATAGCTCGTCATGCAGGCATTGAAGAAATATTTGGAGAAAATCATCAGTACCAAGATGCCCAACGCCATGCGCACCGTTTTTTCGGGCAGGTTACAAGGCACGCTTTGCCGTTTGCGGTGGTGTGCCTTTATTTCGTTCAGCACCAAGCTATACCAATATCCTACCCGCGTCAGCAACAGGGAAGCAAGCAAGGCCGCCAACGCAAACCATCCTACGGCGTGTTGCCCGTAGGGGATGATAATTAGTGCGGCCAACAAAGGTCCGAAGGCGTTTCCGCCGTTGCCTCCCACTTGGAAGATGGATTGCGCCAGGCTCTTTTTGCCTCCGGAGGCCATTTGTGCCACGCGGGAGGCTTCGGGATGGAACACCGATGAACCACAGCCTATTAGGGATACCGACAAGAGTATCAGCAGAAAGTCGGGGGCAAAAGCCAATGCTATCAAGCCAATCAGCGTGAAACACATACCTGCGGCCAGTGAGTAGGGCTGTGGATGCCGGTCGGCGTACTGGCCTATGAAAGGTTGGAGTACGGAGGAAGTCAACTGGAAAACCAACGTAATGATACCAATCTGTGCGAACGTGAAACCAAACTTATCCTTCAGCAGTGGATAAATGGCTGGAATAATCGACTGAATCATATCGTTCAGTAGGTGGCAAGTTCCGATGGTGAACAGGATGGCGTAGGCCGTCCCTTCCACTACTTGCGGATGTCCTTTGATTTTGTCCAATACATTATTTATCATGTTCAATTCTGAGTAAAGTGCGTTAAGTCGCACAAAAGTAATACCTTTCTCCCACTCGGCAATCGGTAATGGCTTTTTTTAGAAGATAACTGCTATGCTGGTACGATTAGTAATCATTAGTGGTCGAAAGATTTTAATTAATTAATTACCAACGTTTTATTTGTTTGTTTCGATTATTTTTGCTACCTTTACAGCATAGATAAATGTAGTAAAAACGGTAATGAAAG
>CALUIQ010000034.1 GCA_944320735.1 uncultured Bacteroides sp.
CCAAGATAGTGAACAACCTGCTGGCAGGCAACGACACCATTACCGCCGAAGACTTGAAGGAGCTGAAAGAAACTTTCCACCTCTTCTGCTTCGACATCCTGGGACTGAAAGCCGAAGCCACTTCAAATGCCGCCCGCGAAGAAGCCTTCGGGAAGGTGGTGGATATGTTGCTCGAAGAGCGCGCCAAAGCCAAGGCGAACAAAGACTGGGCCACGAGCGACAAGATACGTAATGAACTGACCGCCCTCGGCTTCGAGATTAAGGACGGTAAGGAACGGACGGAATGGAAGCTGAATAAATGATTTATGATTTCAGATTTTAGATTTCAGATTTATGATTTACTCTTTATGTACATAATGACAGAACTAAAATCTGAAATCTGAAATTTAAAATCTGAAATCCCTCTACTTATGAACATCAAAGATTTCTTCAAGAACGACCTCTTCGCCACCGAGAATGGCATCGAACTCCAGGAAGTGCGTAAGGGATACAGCAAAGCGTCCGTCACCATCACGCCCCATCACCTCAATGCGGGAGGACGTACCCAAGGAGGCGTACTCTTCACTTTGGCGGATTTAGCCTTAGCAGCTGCCGCCAACTCGCACGGCACGCTGGCTTTCTCGCTTTCCTCCAACATCCAATTCCTGCGTGCCAGCGGAGTGGGAGATACATTAACAGCCGAAGCCCGCGAACGCTACATCGGCCGCAGCACAGGCTGTTACCAGATAGACATCACCAACCAGGACGGCAAACTGGTAGCCACGTTCGAGTCGAGCGTCTTCCGTATGGCGGAACAGATACCGGTGGAGTTGCAGTAATATTATTCTATCGCACTCTCAAGCAAAGTCCGGAATGAAAAAACATATTAGCATAACTCATTGGGTGCGCGAACCTTACCCCTCCGCCATCAGTCCTTGGAAAGGAGTCGTGGTGCCTTCCCTCATCATCTTCCTGATACTCTATGTGCTGGAACCCTTCGGCATCGGGCGGATGGAGAGCGGGAAGTTGTGGGCGACGTTGGGTTCGGCTTGCATCTCGGCGGGAGTGTCGTCGGTGTTTGCCTGGGTGCTTCCGTGGTTGTTTCCCAAGTATTACGAGGAGCGGGCGTGGACGTTGGGCAAGGAAGTGCTGAATACATTGGTCTTGCTCCTGTGCATCACCGTATGTGTCTGGCTTTACGTGGCGTGGCTCATCGGGATGATGCCTTCCGCCGGACTTTTCTTTATGGTTCTGCTTTGGGTGCTGATATTGGGTGCTTTCCCCACGGTGCTCTTTGCGATGTGGAACCGCAATATCCAGTTGGCCAAGAATCTGAGCGAGGCACAAGAGATGAACCGCCGTCTGTCGAAACACGAGGTTGGGCAATCGCCTTCCTCCCCGATGCTCTTTTCGGGTGGTACGAAAGAAACGTTGGAGATAGACGCCCGGTCTTTCCTCTACGCCGAAGCCGAAGGCAATTATGTCCGTCTGCATTATCTCTCTCCCAAGGACAATCGTCCTGTCTCTAAACTCCTGCGCCTCACGATGAAGCAAGCAGAGGCATCGGTATCTTCTGCCTCCTATATCGTTCGTTGCCACCGCGCTTTCTTAGTCAATCTTCATCGCGTCACGAAGGTAGAGGGTAATTTGCAAGGATATCGTCTCCGGCTAGAGGGATGTTCGGAAGAAGTTCCTGTGTCGAGAGGGTATGGCAAGGAGATAAAGGCAAGGATTACTTGACCATTAAGCATTCCCGTCTGTATATCCAAATGTCATTCGTCCCAAAACGCTCCCATCCGTCCCATCGTCTTGTCCTTCGTCACAAATCCTTGCTGTCTGTCCCGGATATTTTTATGCCTGATAATCAATGCGTATGTTTGCATCGGATTAAAACATAACCGATATGAAGACAAAAGCAATGATTCTCCTCGCCACTTTCCTTCTGATGGGAAGCGTGGCACGGGTGCAGGCGCAAAGTCTGACCCTCGAAGTGCGCGACATCGACCGTCTGCAAGGTTTCCTCTATGTCGCCGTCTATTCCTCTCCGGACAGTTTTCTGAAGAAACCGCTCACGGGATTTCGTGTGGAGGTGAAGGACAAGACACTCTCCATTCCCTGCAAGGGGCTGCCCCAAGGGACGTATGCCTTTGCCCTCTACCAAGACTTGAACGGAAACAATACGCTGGACACGGGTGCTTTCGGCATCCCTTCGGAGCCTACTGGTTTCAGCAACGATGCTGAGGGCTTTATGGGGCCGCCTTCCTTCGAGCAATGCAGTTTTACTTTGCGCAGGGATACGACCTTGGTGGTGCATATTCAGTAACATCGTATGGCAATGAAGCGTTTCTCTCTTTTCATACTTATGGGATGTCTTTGTGCGCAGACCCTTTCGGCTCAGACATTTTCTGCCGACACCATCCGTCTGTCGCTTTTTTCTGACACAGTGACCTTGGACGAAGTGATGGTAACCGAACGCCGCACGCCCGTTGCTAACAGCCGCTGGAGTGACCTGCATCCCGTGGAATTGGTCAGCGTGGCAGGCTCGAACGGCGATTTGTACAAGGCACTCCAGACCTTGCCGGGCGCACAGGTACAGGGCGAGACGGGACGCCTCCTGGTGCGCGGGGGGAGTAGCGAGGAGACGCAGACCTACATCGACGGCCTGCACGTGCTGAAGCCTTATACATCGACAGGCATCAACACGGCTGCACGGAGTCGCTACTCTACGTTTATGTTCAGCGGGGTCAACTTGGCTTCGGGTGGTGTGCCGTTGGAGTACGGGCAGGCTCTCTCCGCCGTCCTCCCCTTGGAGACGAAAGATGAAAGCCCCGTGACAAAGCTGGGCGTGAATGCTTCCATCGTAGGCGTAGGCGGCGGAGGCACGCGGGCTTTCCGTCGGGGTTCGCTCTCCGTGGATTTGACCTATCAGAATTTGGCATTGTATGATAAGGTGTATAGCGGGCGGAGTGAGTCCGAAGAGCCGTACAAGATGTTCTCCGCCGCCTCCCAATTCCGCCACTCGTTGGGTAAGAATCTGTTATTGAAGATTTACGGGCAATACGACCGCACCGACTTCGGCACATACGAAGGCGGGGACACGCGCCGTCTCTTCTCTTTGGGCGAGGACAACGTCTATGTGAACGCTACTCTTCGCCGACCTATGAAGGAGGGATGGGAATGGTTTGCGGGGGCGGCTTTCTCCTATAACAAGCAAGGCATCACGGGGGCTTCCCAAGCCAATGACCGTTGGGAAGAACGTCAACAGGAACTGCACCTGAAGGCTACGGCTTCACACCTTTGGGCTTCCGGCTTGCGCATCGGAGGCGGGATGGAGAGCTTCATCCGCCGATATGAGAATAGCTATGTGTGGGGAGAGATAGCAAGTGCGGGCAAGGTACGTCCCGTAGTGTCCGCCGCCTTCCTCTCCGCCACGTGGTTCCCGTGGGAGCAATTGAAGGCTGAGGCTTCCTTGCGGGCGGAATATACGGGGCAGGATAAACGGATGAGCCTCTCGCCCCGCGTGGCAATGAACTATTATGCGGGCGATGCCGTGCTGTCTGCCACCGTAGGACGTTACACTCAGCAGGCGGAGTTCCGTTACTTGGCGCTCAGTCCCGACTTGCAGTCTTCCACATGTTGGCAATATAATATAGGTATGCAATACGAACGGGGCGGACGTTTTGGTAAGGCGGAGGCGTACTACAAGGACTACGACCGCCTGCCCCTGTGGGAACAGGCGTCACTTACTGTAAACGGCTACGGATACAGTGCAGGCTTCGACCTCTTCTTCCTCGACCGCACCTCACTGAAGAACGTGGAGTACCGCCTCTCCTACACCTACAACCTCTCGCGCCGCCGCTACTTGGAATATCCCGAACTGACCACGCCGCAATACGCTACACGCCATAATGCATCCTTCGTCATCAAGTGGTCCATCCCCCGCCTGCGCCTCATCTTGGGCTTGACGGACACCTACGCCAGCGGTCGCCCTTGGCACAATCCCGAACGTCCCGGCCTGATGAACGATGAGGTAAAGCCCTACAACAGCCTTGACCTTGGCCTGACGTTCTTGCTAAGCCCGAAAGTCATACTCACTACCTCCGCCACGAACATCCTCTGTCGGCGCAATGAGTTTGGGCGGGTGGACGGGCGTCCCGTACTTGCCTCAGCGGACCATTTTTTCTATATCGGGGTATATGTGACGTTGGGGAAGAAGGCGGCGTATGATGTGTCGAATTTCTGAGGGAAATAGGCTCTTATTCCACTTCTATTTCCGGGATGATAAGAGTTCTTTGTCCCATGAAAACGATGGCCAATCGTTATGTTCGTATATATACATAGCGTAATCATTTTTGCAAAGGTAGTTTTTTGCAGTGAATTAACCGCATATTTTGCTGCTTATTATCCGCAGGACAACAGACTTTGAATCTGATGCAGGACAAGGACACACAGCTGGAGTATGCGTTGAGGGATGATTGCGGGGTTCTGACGGGGGTATGAAGTGTATGATGAAGAGATGCGGATGTCTTGAGTGAAGAGATGCCCGGCGTATATGGGGTACTTCACGGTGTCAGTACCGATGAAAAGGGTCTCGCCTATCTCGGGATTGGAGAGACCCTTCACTGAGAGCGAGCAGGATGTCCCGCTCGCGGTATCATTTCTCCTCCACAATGCTAGTGATGGGATGACGGTTGCCTTGGACGCCTGTCAGGAACGCTTTAGCAGAACCAAAACTGAGATACATGTCCAGGCGGATGGGCAGGTGGTTGTCGTCATCGGAGATGAAGAACGTAATCACTTCCTTCTCTTCTTTCTCTTCGCCTACATATTCCACGAACGAGAAGACCAGGCAACGGTACGTGAGGTCATTATTGGCTTTTACGTTCTCTATGCCTCGGTATATCAGTGTCTGTTGCTCCACCCGGCGTCCTGTGGCCATAGGGAAGTGTATCTTGTCGCCTACCTTGAAATCGGTGGCTTTCCACGAGCGAGCCTGTCCCAGAATGCTCAGCATATCGAAGATGCAGCGGCTGTCCTCGTATTCCATCTCCTGCGTCTTGCGGTCGGCGGGTTTGTACCACGTGCGACGTTGCTTGACGTGGGACACACCGTTTTTGTAGGAGAACCAAGCCTCGTCCCTCGTGTGGCGTTTGCCTTCCTCGGCAGCCTTGCAGAAGTATTGAGGCTCCAGGCGGTCGGTGACGTGGCAAACCAACGTGTCGCGCATCTTGAAGAAGAAGTCGGCACGCTTGCTGGTGTGCGACTTCAAGCTAAAGCTATAGCCCTCTTTCCCATCGTAGGTGGCTTTGTCCGTGACCAATTCGGCGTAGCCCACCTTTATCCAAATGAATTTCCAATTGAACATCAAATCGTAAGAAACACGTTCACCCGCTTGAAAAGCAGTATTGACCGCCGTACATTGGGCATCGGCCCGCACGGAGAAGAAACAACATACCAGCACAGCCAGCATTACTCGCAGAATTTTCATAAGTTTTATGTTTTGGTTCATAGTTCTTTCTATTTAATTATCGTCTGTTACTATTCTTGTTCTTTTTATCTTCTTCGGGTTTTTGTTTCTTCAAGTCCAGGGGCTTCTGTTGGTCCAACGGACGGTCGAAGGGATTCCACGATTGTTGCAGGTCGAAGTTGGCTTTCAGCTCTAAAACCTGAAAATAGTAATACACCTTCTCCGGCTGGAGTTTCGTTTCATAATCGCCCGTGTCCCACTTGCCGTTGCGGTTGGCATCGTCTATCAGGCGCGCGCCATACTTGCCGGGAAGCAGGTAGTAAAAGTCGGCGTGGCCGTCCACTACAGGAACGGTGCGCACCACGGCATCCTGCTCGTTCAGCAACTCTACAAAGGCCGTGGAGGGTGCTCCCGTGATGTCAAACAAGATGGCTCCGTATTCTTCCACGGTCTTCACCTTGAATTCATTCTGTATCTTATCCGTAAACAAACCGTACAACCCGCGGATGGCCGTAGAGTCTACCGCAAACTGATAGCTCTCGCCAGGCGTCCAGTCTGCGTAAATGTTGTATATCTTCAAGTCCAACGAGTCGCGATGGAAGTCATAGGGGATGTCCTGCCACAAGGAGTCTACCTTCAGTTGCAGGTGGATGGCGGAAGTGTCGATACTTGCCACTGGCTCTTGGAAAGTCAATGAAATGTAGTCGTACACATCCATTGAGGAAGGAGCATAAACTTCCACCGGAAGGAATTCGGTAGGCAGCACAGGCTCCGGCGCTTCAATCTCGTTGCCTTCCGCATCGCGTTTCTTTTTCTTCTTAGCCTCTTTGCGCAGCTCTTCCAATTTTTTCTCATCCGCCTCGGCCTTTTGCTCCATTAGTTTCTTGTAGGCCACCTTTGATTGCAGGCGCACGGTGTCGATGCGTTGCACCAGTTTGCCTAATGAATCTGTCTCCAAATAAGTCAGTTCCGCCCGCAACGTGTCTTGCTGATAGAGCAACGAATCCTTGATCCAATAGTGTATGGTGTCGTTACGCCCCGTGGTCTGCTCGATGATGAAAGCGTCACGCTCGTCAAAGTTCAACCCGCGCAGCAGGGGAAGCGTATCGGCGGGAGCCGTGAAGTAGAGGCTGAACTTCTGCGGAGTCAACCGTTCGCTCTTGGCGAGACGCTGGTTGAAATAGACTTCCTTGAAGCAACGCAATAGGATGTCGTCCGGCAGGAAGTGCGTGTACTGACGTTCTACAATCGTATCAATGATTAATGAATCAATCCAAGTCGTGTCCTGCCGCATACGGAATTCGTAACGGGGTATCACCAATGAGTCATTCCAGGCTATCTGCTCCATAGGTTGCGAGAAGTACACGTTCTGGTCGGCGTCCTGCAAAGCGTAGATGCGGTAACTGCCGGGTGCTACGCCGCGGATGGAAAAACGTCCCCGGCTATCCGTGCGCCCCACACGGTCAAAAGGCGTTGTCGTAAAAGCGGAATCGGCCAAATTTGCGTACAAACCCACCAACATACCTTTTACCGGCTCCAGGTTCGAGGCGTTCAGTACGGTGCCCGACACGGCCATTGTATCCAAACGGTCGCCCGTGGAGAAAGTGAAGGTAAACAATTCCAACGGATTGCCTTCGTTATTGTCTTGTATGGCGTCGCCAAAGTCGATGGTGTAGGTCGTGTTTGGCTTCAACGTGTCATTCAGATTGACAATGACCCGCTTGCCGCTGGTGCGTATCTCCGGCTGCTGTATTTGCGGAGGCGATATTACCACTTTCTCGTTAGGCTGATCCAGTTTGATGTATTCATCGAAAGTGATGGAAATGCGGTCGCGGTCGTAGTTCAGTTGTCCCGGCATAGGACGGCTATTTACAAACATAGGCGGGGTCTCGTCTATCGGGCCTCCTTCGATACGGCCGATACTGGCGCACGAATAAAGCAAGACGCCCAATATGCCCAACACCGGCAAACGTTGTAAGAACAAAGGGTTATGTTTAAACCACAGGATTGTATTCTTGAGTATGTTCATGCTATATGTAACAATAAATTAGGCATATGCAAAGATACAATATCTCTCCGTACCCACTAAATAACAACTGTTTTTTTTAGATTTTTATCATTCCTATAAAATTTGCATTGGTTCTCCAACCCGTTCTATTGCGCTAACAACCTTATTCCTATGTCATGAATTCCTTCCAGTACACTGTCTGGCATAGAAGAGATTAAGCGATAACGCAGTGTGTCTACTCGTGTGGTGTCGGAACGGAACGTACTGATATAATGGGAGGACTGGTATAGATACCCTAATCCATGCCCTGCCCATGTTCCTCGCTTGTTTGTCAATGACAGATGGACAGTCGTATCTTGCTGTGAACTCAATAATTCCATCACAAGATTACTATATGGATAAGCGTTTGTGTGACGGATGTCTATCCAAAGTTCCCACATCGTTCCGGCTTTCGCACGAGCATAAGTGATGGAATCTACAACTACAGGCAACTCCAATGTGTCAGCCTTGCGCCACCGTTCATAAGGCAGGTGAGAATAGAACTGCCCTATCGGACGGTTGACGCAAGCGGTTAAGGCCATGAATAGAAAAAGATAGATAAATGGTTTCATTTTCAGACAGTCCATTTATGAATTGCTTGCACTCTTTTCCTCGTTATTCACGTTCTTCTTCTTTTTATTGTTTTTGTTTCGCTTAGGACGGTCGGAGGCGGGCTGTGCCTGTGCCTGCGCTTGTGGTTGAGGCTGTGCTTGTGCCTGTTGCGGTTGAGTGGAAGCCGACTTCTTTTTCCGCTTTTTGGCCCGGTTTTCATTTCCCTTATTCCGATTTCGGTCAAAGCGAGTCAAGCTGTCTTGTTCCAACAAGTCCGCGGGACGTGTGTTCCTGTTCGTATTAGAGTCGTCGTCCAGACGTTCAGGCTTTTGCCCACGACGATTCAGTTCCATCACTTCCAATGCACGACGAGCACTTATCGTAACTGACCCTTCTAAAGAACCTTTCTGCGTACTATATGTTATACGTCCGGCCAAAATATCCGCCTTTAAGTAATAATAGGTAGCTTCAGTCGTTTCTAAGGTAACTTCCCGGCTGGGCATACGTTTCATGGCTTCTACATAGATATCCGCCTCGTAATTCAAACAACATTTTAATTTGGCACATTGACCGGCCAGTTTTTGCGGATTCAAGGCAATGTCCTGCAAACGGGCGGCGGCTGTAGCCACGGAAACGAAGGAGGTCATCCAAGTCGCGCAACACAACTCACGTCCACAAGGACCGATGCCGCCTATTCGTCCGGCTTCTTGCCGGGCACCTATTTGTTTCATTTCAATGCGTACCCTAAAGGCCTCGGCAAGCACTTTGATAAGTTGGCGAAAGTCCACCCTGCCTTCGGCTATGTAGTAAAAGATGGCCTTGCCACCATCGCCTTGGTATTCCACGTCGCCTATTTTCATTTCCAGATTCAGGCTTAAGGCTATCTGCCGGGCACGTATCATGGTGTCGTGCTCGCGCGCTTTGGCTTCTTGCCATTTCTCCAAGTCATTGCTCTTGGCTTTCCGGTAAATACGGCGGGCGGTGGCTTCAGGCTTCAGGTTCGTTTTAGCCATTTGCAAAGCCACTAAAGGACCGGTCAGTGTAACGACTCCGACATCGTGTCCGGGTTGAGCCTCCACGGCAACAATGTCCCCCTTATGCAGGTCCAGTCCGCTTACATTCCGATAATATCCTTTCCGTGTATTTTTAAATTGCACTTCCACATATCCGGTATCCCGTGATTTGTCGATAGGAATGTCTGCCATCCAGTCGTATGTGTTCAACTGTTTGTCCTGTCTTCCACAACTTTGAGAGCACAGGTTTCCGCTTCCGTTATGTAATATCCAATCCTTGTCCATTTACTATTTACTACTTTATTTTTTTACCATTCTATTTTACTATGGCCGCTTTCAATGCCACTGTCACTTTCAATATATAGTCAAAGAACACCATACGAGGATTTACGTTGCGCTCGATGTGTTCTTGCGCCTCAATCGTCAAGTCGGCCAACTGCTCTACATTACGTTCATTGACAAATGGGGCGAAACGACGTACAAACTCTTGTTCCTCTTTCGACATATAGTTTAAATCGGACAAATGAAAGTTGCTGATGAAACTCTCGCGCAACATACGCCCCGTATATTGTAAGAAAGCCGTCTGTTTGGTTCGTCCACCAGCTGCCATTCCTTCGCTCCAGACTTTCATTTCTCTTGCGCGTCGAGTCCAAGCCAGCCGCATCAGAGAAACAAAGTCTTGCAGCATCTCTTTCCGTATTTCGTCATCCGTTACGTCTTCCAAAGCTTTGGGCCAACTTCCCGCAGCCCTGCGTGCCGCTTCTTCAGCCCGGTTGGCGTCTACTCCTGCATACAGAACCAACTCTTTTGTCAGGGCCTCTGTCGTGATAGGCGGTATGTCTACTCGCTGCACGCGGCTCCTTACGGTGGAAATCACCCGCTCCGGGTCTTGGCTCACCATTAGGAACACGGTTCCCCGGGGAGGCTCTTCCAACAGTTTCAACAATTTATTGGCACACGCTTCGTGCAGACATTCGGGCAACCAGATGAGTACCACCCTGCGTCCGGTCTCCGAATTCGCTTTTAGGCTGAGTTTGCGCGCCAATACATCACTCTCACGGGCATATATCAAAGGCTGGACGTTCGTGGATGCATCCATCCGCCGTGTCCATTTCTCTAAATCGGTATAAGGACTCTCGCTCAGCATCTGTCTCCATTGGGGCAGATAGTCGTCACAAGTTTCTCGCTTCCGCTTGGAGTCTTTCACCACCGGAAATACGAAATGCACATCCGGATGGGTCCATGCGTTCCACCACCGGCACGATGGGCACGCACCGCAAGTTTCACCATCGGCCGCTGGCTTGTCGCAACTCAAATAACGGGCATACTTCAAGGCTAAGAACAGCTTGCCCGTGCCTTTGGGTCCGCACAGCATCAGTCCTTGCGCTACACGTCCCTGCCGGGCCTCTGTTGCCAACCGTGCCAATAAGTCTCTATGGAAAAAAGGCTCATCCATAAATCTCTTTTGCCACTTGCGCGATGCTTTCGGTGGCTCCCATGGCATAAAAATGAATACTGGGCACACCGTGTTCCATCAGTTCACGACATTGGCGTATGCACCACTGCACACCTACTTGTTCCACTTCTCGGTCGTCTTTACACGACTCTACCTGCTGAGCCAGTTCCTGCGGTATGTCCACTTTGAATGTCTGTGGGATAACCGCCAGTTGTGCCTTCCGTTTCAACGGTTTGATGCCAGGTATGATGGGTACGTTGATGCCTGCGTCTTTAGCTCGCTGCACAAAATCAAAATACCGCTTGTTGTCGTAGAAAAGTTGTGTGACGGCATACTGCGCTCCTTGTTCTACCTTTCGGGCCAGCCAGTATAAATCTGTCTGCATATTGGGCGCTTCCTCATGCTTTTCGGGGTAGCACGCCACTCCGTAGCTGAACGGTTCCGATGGCTTGTGCGCCATTGGACTTCCGTCTTCGAACATCCCTTGGTTGAAACGTTCAATCTGTCCTTGCAACTCTATCGCGTGAGTCCACCCATCCGTTTCAGGAGTAAAAGACCGTTGGTGCTTGGCTTTGTCTCCACGCAGCACTAACAAGTCCGTGATGCCTAAGTATTGCAAGTCCAGCAGCGCGTATTCCGTTTCCTCTTTGTCACATCCACTGCATACGATGTGCGGAACGGGGGTTACTCCATAACGGTTCTTGATAGCTGCGGCCACCGCTACGGTTCCTGGCCTCCGTTTCGTCCATCTCCGTCTCCACAAACCTGCTCCCGCATCTTCGTAGCAATATTCGCTGCGGTGCGTAGTGATGTTGATGTACAATGGGTTGTATTCAGCCAAAGTATCTATCGTTTCCCACAATCCTTCGATGCCTGTCCCTTTTAACGGAGGCAGCACCTCGAAGGAAAAGGCTGTGCTTTTCGCATTCTTTATTAAATTGATGACGCTCATATATTTATCCGGAGTCTTTTTGCAGACCTAAATCTAATCAATAAAACAATTTGTGCAACAAATATACGAAAAATGTGATAAAAGGTGCTTTCTCTTGGATAGATTATGCAATTTTTAGGGGATTATCCTTGTTTCTTCTTAGTTATAAAAGGCAAAGTCCCGCTTTGTATCACTAAAAGCGGGACTTTGCCACGGTTAACGCAGAACTTTGTCAGTCGTTCTTTTTTACGCACCGGATATTAAGTGCTCTATAAAATTCGCCACTCGCCACCTTGTTATTGCCAAAGTTTATCGTGTTATTACTGTGCATTAAATATACGGCTCCTGTGGGCAGCGATGCCTGATTGTCTTTCTTTCCAGCCCAATATCCCACCGTAATTTCATAATTCATACGAAGGGTTTTACCATCTTCGTTTTCCGTATAAAATCCGTTGGGTAAAAGGTTAAGTCCCGTCAAGTTAGTCGCGGGAAACACTTCGTCTGCACTAGTTATACCTTTCCACACACCTCCTTTTATAATAGACGCGTCACGATGCACATAGGCTATGAGCTTGTCCCAATCATCGGCATCGGGTATTTTCCAATCGTAGGGAGCTAATTCTCCTTCCAACAAGGTTTCTCCCGGATAGAAATAGGTGTCACCTTGCACGATATAGCCGGACTTTCCGCTCAGACGGGTCAGCTTTCTCAATTCTCCGCCGATTGCTTCTTGATACCTCGTTGTCCGCAAGTCTTCGCGCATCCAATATTGGGTGCCAATTTTTACGATGGGGTATTCTTGCAGTTCGCCACCCCGCATATCCCCTAAATTATAAGCCTTTACATTTATATGAGCCGGCCTGCTGGGTTTGGAAAGGCTTATGGCTCCACTTCCGTCGATGTAGAATTGAGTGATAGGCTCTGATTCGCCCTTTGCATACTCGAAAGTATTGTCCGTTTCATCCCATTGGATACGCCCTCCATGCACAGGCTGTTCTTCACCTTCCAGTCTTAATACGGTGCCTTGGCTCCAATCAGCTTCTTCATTTTGAACGGGATAGACCACAACAGCTTCAGAAGAGATAGAAGCATCGTCCGACAAAAGATATTCCTTGCAGACTTCGGCCACCGGCTTGTTCTCGTAATAGACCCGATAAACGTGCGAGTCTTTGAAAGACAAACTAGCTATACGGATGGTAGACAAGTCATATTCCGTATCGCTCTCGGCCTCTGTGCTATATTCCCAATCTTTGATGCTGGCGGTTGCGCTGCTTAGGGTACTGCTGGTCGTTTGAAAAGCGCGAATGTCTATTTCACATATCATATTACTTTCCATCTCGATGTCGGGCATCGGGCAAGTGTAGATTCGTCCGTTCCATTCCATAACGAAAGCTTGCTCGCCATCGTCATCGTCTTGGGGAATGATGATGAACTCCTTTCCAACTAATTTCCCGCCTTTCTTTTCCCACTTGCCATAAGGTATAATGTCCACCGCATGCTCCAAATTCTCAAAAGAGCCGGACAAGACATCATATTGGGCACGAGTCTTAAAGCCTGAAGCGATAATATAAGGATCATCCTCCAACAAGTCATCTATATCTTCATCCTCTGCGACAGATAGGGCTATCTCTATCTTTGTCAGCTTATGTTCAAACTCCAGCTCTATCGGCGCCTCGCTTCCACTGACTTCTTTTACTTGAGCCATCAGGAAATCAGAAGCCGAAAGATTGGCCGCAGTGCTTTGGTTACTTTGCACACTGATTGGCAAGGTTGAACTTCCGGCTTCAATTCCATCCTTGTCGTATGGGTAATAAGCCACGATGTCCAGTTCGGCATCACCTTCCGGATAGAAGATTTCACGCTCGGGTATCAGTTCAGAATCTCCATTGCTTATCAACCGCAAATTATCAATGTATCTGTCTTGGTCAATATCCACATCCGAGAAGGTAGCGAACAGGCCAATTTCGTCTTCCTTGTCGAATGAATTTCCGGACACTTTGGTAGAAGTCGAG
>CALUIQ010000035.1 GCA_944320735.1 uncultured Bacteroides sp.
ACTACTTGGGCAGGTGCCGCATTGATGTATTTCACCACTGCGGCAAATCCTCCGGACAGAGGCTTGTTCAGCCCGCTTCCGAAGAGCCCGTCTATGACTATATGTTCAGCGGTAAGCTGTGGAGGTGCGAATTGAGTGGCTACTTCGTGGAATGAAACGCCTTCCGTTTCCGTCAAGCGGTCACGGTTCGTCTGGCAGTCTGCCGACAAATGGTTTTGCGGATTGAACAAATATACTTCTGGCCGGTAGCCACGTTGGGCTAAGAGTCGTGCCACGGCCAGGGCATCGCCACCGTTGTTGCCGGGTCCGGCAAAAACAATAAAAGGAGTGTTATTGTCGCTCCAGCGTTCGGCGATGGCGTCCGTCAGAGCTTGTGCCGCCCGCTCCATTAGGTCAATAGAGGCTATGGGCTCCTGCTCGATGGTGCAGGCATCCAGTTGTTTAATGTCCGATGTAGGGAATATCTTCATCATGTTCTTTCAATTATTTTAGTTCTATCGGCAAAAGTAGTCATTCCCTTTCTATTTCGCAAATGAAAAGAAATCGCTACCTTTGCGCAGATTTAACATTTTGCTTATGGATACCATACAAATTAAAGATAAACGTTTCGCCATTTCCATTCCCGAGAAGGATATTTTGCGGGAAGTAGATCGTGTGGCGGGTGAAATTAATCGGGATTTGGAAGGCAAGAATCCACTTTTCCTGAGTGTGCTGAATGGTTCGTTTATGTTTACCGCAGACCTTATGAAGCGCATCACCATCCCTTGTGAGATTTCGTTTGTGAAGTTGGCCTCTTATCAGGGTGTCGCTTCTACGGGTACGATAAAAGAAGTCATTGGGCTCAACGAGGACATTGCGGGTCGCACCATTGTCATCGTGGAAGACATTGTGGATACAGGTCTGACTATGCAACGTTTGTTGGAGACGTTGGGCACACGCGGTCCGCAGGAGATACATATTGCCACCCTGCTTGTTAAGCCCGAAAAACTGAAAGTCGATTTGAATATCGAGTATGCCGCTATGCACATCCCCAATGATTTTATCGTAGGTTACGGATTGGATTACGATGGGTTGGGTCGCAACTATAGGGACATCTATACGGTGGTGAACGATTAAACGAAGAATGAAGAATAAAGAATGATGAATGACGAATTACAGTAATCAACTCCCCTCCTTCCGGAAGGAGGGGTGCCCAACGGGCGGGGTGGTAGGAAAAGAATGGTTTGACCTATTATATTATATAATATAAGAATAGGAGTCGCTTACGCGGCATATTTCTCCTACCACCTCCCCCTTCGGGGACTCCTCCTTCCAGAAGGAGGAGAATTCTGCAACCATTCTTCACTAAACTAACTCTTCATTCTTAATTCATCATTCTTCATTTAATAGCTAAATTATCATTTATCATAATTAGTAACTTAATTAAATATTATACGAATATGTTGAACATTGTAATTTTTGGCGCTCCCGGCTCAGGCAAGGGAACGCAAAGCGAGAGAATTGTAGAGAAGTATGGCATTAATCACATTTCGACCGGTGACGTGCTGCGTGCAGAAATCAAGGCAGGCACGGAACTGGGAAAAACCGCTAAAGGCTATATCGACCAGGGTCAATTATTGCCCGATGCACTTATCATCGACATATTGGCTTCTACGCTGGACGGACTGAAGGACAGCAAAGGCGTGATTTTCGACGGTTTCCCCCGTACTATCGCCCAAGCCGAAGCGTTGAAGAAAATGTTGGCTGAACGTAACCAGGCTGTAACCGTTATGTTGGACTTGGAGGTTCCTGAAGACGAACTGATGAAGCGTCTCATTTTGCGTGGGCAGCAGAGCGGCCGTGCAGATGACAACGAGGAAACCATCCGTAAGCGTCTCACCGTGTACCACAGCCAGACGGCTCCCCTCACCGACTGGTACAAGCAAGAGGGACTGTATGCTCACATCAACGGATTGGGCGAACTGGAGCGCATAACGGAGGACATCTGCAAGGCTATAGACCAAGCCTATAAGTAATGGTTCATAAATGACAATTTAGCGGGCAGACTTGCGTTTATTGTTCATTGGCATTATGCGGAATGATTAGACGCGACCGCTGAATTGTCATTTGTTTCAAATATGTTTGCTTGCAATAAACAATCCTTGCTGACTTTGCCAAGACAGCTTACTTACTTTGCCATTTCAGCTTGCTTACTTTGCCGAGGTAGCTAACTTGCTATTTATCCTTGTTTCACGACTTTTTTTTGACCAATTCGCAAGAAGTTCAGCACCCAGCATCTCATTCGTTGCATTTACTTCGTTTTTTCTCGGATATGATATTTCTTTGTAAATCCATGATTATTACTCGAATATATTTGTTACCTTTGCATTGAGCAAAAATACTTAGTCCACTGAGTAAAATGTAACAATATGTATAAACGAGCAGAATATCAAGTAATTACGGATAGAATGAAAGAATTACGGAAATTCATCCAAGTAGTGATGGGTGCCCGTCAGATAGGTAAGTCCACCGTGGTCAAGCAAGTGCTTCAGGACTTGAATATGCCTTATCAATTCTATTCAGCCGACAATGTTCCCGCCACAAATAGTGCTTGGATTTCCGATTGCTGGGCGGCTGTGCGTAGCTTGAAGGAGAGCCGAGGGTGGGAGAGTGTCATTCTTGTGATTGACGAGATACAGAAGATAGCCAATTGGAGCGAGGTGGTGAAAAAAGAATGGGACGATGATACGTTCCATGACCGCGACATCAAGGTATTGCTTTTGGGAAGTAGCCGTGTGTTGTTGGAGAAAGGCTTGTCCGAATCCTTGGCTGGACGGTTTGAGGAGATACGCATGAGCCATTGGAGTTATCGGGAAATGCAGGAATGCTTTGGCTTTTCACTTGACCAATACCTGTTTTACGGAGGCTACCCCGGTGCGGCTACTTTGATAGGCAATGAAGACCGTTTTAGCCAATACATTCAGTCGGCTATCATCGAAGCTACCATCAACAAGGACATCCTGATGGACACACCGATTAGTAAGCCAGCTTTGCTCCGTCAGACCTTTGAATTGGGTGCAGCCTATTCGGGAGAGTTGCTTTCGTTGAACAAGATGTTAGGTTCGCTTCAAGATGCTGGAAACACGGTGACTTTGGCAGGCTATATCAACCTCTTGGATGAAAGTGGGTTGCTGTGTGGTCTTCAGAAGTTTAGTGTAGATATGGCTCGGAGGCGTGCCAGCATACCCAAGTTACAAGTATATAATAATGCGCTGAAGATGGTGTATAGCCCATTGACTTTTGAACAAGCCATTCTCAACCGCAAGGCATGGGGACGCATCTTTGAGTCGGGCATCGGTGCCTATCTGGTAAGCCAAGCCTTCGTGCATCGCTTTGAGGTATTCTATTGGCGTGAACGAGACGATGAAGTCGATTTCGTTTTGCGCAAGAAAGGTTCGGTGGTCGCCATTGAGGTGAAAA
>CALUIQ010000036.1 GCA_944320735.1 uncultured Bacteroides sp.
TACAGTGCGGACAAGGTGGTGCAACGCCTTTGCGCCGATACGCAACTGCATCTATTGAAGGTGGTGTTCCAAGGTGCCGAAATGCGAATCTGTGAAGAAACTGTTCCAGTTACGATTTAACCATCTACAATTTACTATTTAGTGTATCGGTTACAGCGTTAAGCATACACTGATTTGTCGTTTATAAATTTCTGAAAACTACGTAATCAGCACTTCCCAAAGAAGTACCTTCTATTCTTGTACCCATGTTCCTCCGTAAGCGTGGGCTAATCTTTCATATTCTTTTTTCAAGTAAGAGTTTAATCAAATATAAACCCTATGAAATACTTATTGTTATTCCCTCGTCAATATCCTTTTCTTTCCGGCGAGCCATTCTTGGAGAACGAAATAGAGGAAATCGCTTCTCGTTTCGACAAGATTTTGATATTCCCTACGGACGCTTGTCTGACAGACAAGACAAGCCGACACATACAGGCGGCGAATGTAGACGTATGTATAACGGAAGGGTGAAAATCAAATATCGTCATTACGAATACGGTCTGAAAGGAGCTGTGCACTCCATTCTTAGTAGAAAGAGGGTGTATCAAAACAGAAAGGCACTATCGGACTTTCATATTGAGCGGAGCGAAGCGTAGTCGAAACATCTCACATAATGCTATATGAGACCCTTCGACTGCGCTCAGGGTGACAGAATGATAACAGGTTTGAATTATGGCACACCCTCAACGTCTTCTTCTCATAAACGATTTTCTTATGCTCACTTATTGTGGAGAATCATTAATTTCAATCAGTTCTTTCAGCCTGTCTACCAAATACAATGGAACATTCAGCAAGCCATTGTCTCGCTGTATGTTTTTGGTAGATAGCCGTACCGCCATTCCCGGCTGATATCTCTTGCGGTATTCTGTAAGGCTTTTGGCGGTGATAGAAAGTTATGATATTCTGTACCATCGGGACACAAGCTCCCTTTGACCGTTTTGTGAGAATCGTAGATGAAGTGGCGGCGTACCTGAATGAAGAAGTACAGTATGGACAAGGTGGTTTTACAACAAAAAGACGTTTTATCCTATCTTACTAATCTTTTTCAGCTTCTCTTCATCCATCAGCTTGATTTTTCGCCCGTCAATAGCTATCAATTTTTCGGCAGCGAATTGGGATAAAGTACGTATGGCGTTGGAGGTAGTCATATTGGACAGATTTGCCAAGTCTTCACGCGACAGGTAGATACTGAGTGTAGAGCCATCTTCTTCCAATCCATAATTTTCTCTCAAGAAAAGCAAAGATTCCGCCAAACGTCCGCGGATATGTTTTTGGGTCAGATTAACGGTGCGCTCGTCGGCTACGCCCAAATCTTTAGATAATTGCTTGATGAAAAACATGGCCAATCCATTGTTTTGTGAAATAAGGTTTGATATGACTTCCAATGGAATCAGGCAAATGACAGAGGGTTCGAAAGCAGCAGCAGCAGTAATGTAATCATCGCCGGAGAAGTAGGCACGATAACCGAAGTATTCGACAGGTTTTATCATACGGATAATCTGGCTCCTTCCCCCTACCCCGTCCTTGTAAACTTTTACCTTGCCATAAAGTAGACACATCAGATGAGTCGGTGTCTCACCTTCGCAATGTATCACTTCATTTTTTTTATAGTTCTGAAGAGTGAAATGTTGCGAAAGGTACTCCCGTTGTTCTTCGTTCAGCGGAGACCACATATCGGCTATTAGCTCAGGAACCTTGATTTCTGACAAGTTGATTTTTACCATAACTGCTGCAAAACTGTGTTATATAGCACAAAAGTAATGAAAAAAATTGAGATATTACGCAATTATGACAAAAATGTGCAGTTTTTTTAGTTCTTTGGGGGCATTAAATAATGAATAGGTGAGTGTATCGGTATGAATTAAAACACGGAGACACGGAGACACAGAGATTTCATTTCATTGATTTACAAATATATTTTCTCTGTGTCTTGGTGTCTCCGTATTCATTTTTCTATGACGGGACAGGCTCCCAATTCTTTTTCCACTTATTTCGTGAAAAGCAATTCGCGGTATTTGGGCAAAGGCCAAATCTCATCATCCACTTCCATTTCCAAATGGTCTATGTGGTCGCGTATGCTGGCCAAGAAAGGCTTTACAGTCTCCTCATAGGCAAAGGCACGATCCTTATAGTTGTCCATGTGGTTAGCTACTTTACGGGCTTCGGTCATTTGGCGCACTTGCATTTTAATGGCAGTAACCCGATGGGATATTTCGCGAATGAGTTCTTTACGGTCTGCGCTTAGTTCCTCATATTCTTCAGGTGTGAAAGTTTCGCGCAAGCCGCGCAAGTTTTCCAACAAGCGGTTTTGATAGCTTACTGCCGTAGGCACAATGTGATTGATGGCCAAATCTCCCAATACACGACTTTCAATTTGTACTTTCATGGTGAATTTCTCCAATTCCACTTCAAGGCGGCTGTTCAACTCGGTTTCGTTGAAGATGCGTTCACCGATGAGTACGGATTTCGACTGATTATCCACATAGTGCATCAAGGCTTCGGGCACGTGACAGATGTTGGTCAGCCCACGACGTGCCGCCTCCTGCTTCCATGCTTCCGAATAGCCATCACCTTCAAAACGGATGGGAGCGGAAGCAATGATGTTTTCTTTCAGGATGCGGAAGATGGCTTCTTCCTTGCTCACCCCTTCTTCCATCAGTTTGTCTACTGATGCCTTGAATTCATTCAACTGGTTAGCCATAGCTGCGTTAATGGCTATCATAGCTCCGGCACAATTGGCTGATGAACCGGCTGCACGGAATTCAAAACGGTTGCCGGTGAAAGCAAACGGGGATGTACGGTTGCGGTCTGTGGTATCCAATAAAATTTCGGGAATACGCCCGATGCCCAGTTTTAAGGTAGTTCTTTCTTTTTCGTCCAGCTGGGTACTGTTGGCCTGCTGCACAATGTCATCCAAGATAGCCGAAAGCTGACGCCCCAAGAAGATGGAGAGGATAGCGGGAGGGGCTTCGTTGGCACCCAAACGATAGCTATTGCCCGCACTGGCAATGGAGGCGCGGAGCAAATCCTGATTCTTGTACACCATCATCAGTACATTCACTAGGAAAGTAAGGAAGAGCATATTCGTCTTGGGATTCTTACCTGGCCCAAAGAGATTGATACCCGTATCAGTGCAGAGCGACCAGTTATTGTGCTTACCACTGCCATTGACACCGTTATAAGGCTTCTCGTGGAGCAACACGGCAAAATTATGTTTCCGGGCAATGCGTTTCATCAAGTCCATCACCAACTGGTTATGGTCGTTAGCAAGATTGACGTTTTCAAAGATAGGAGCCAATTCAAATTGATTGGGAGCGACTTCATTATGACGGGTCTTCACAGGTATACCCAACTTGTGGCATTCTATTTCGAGTTCCTTCATAAAAGCGGTAACCCGCGGAGGGATAGAGCCGAAATAATGGTCTTCCAATTGCTGGTCTTTGGCGGAAGAATGCCCCATCAGGGTACGTCCCGTCAGACAGAGATCCGGACGGGCGTTATACAAGGCCAAGTCCACCAAAAAATATTCTTGTTCCCATCCCAAGTTGGCATATACACGCTTGATGTTTTTGTCGAACAACTGGCAAACTTCAGTGGCCGCCTTGTCCACAGCGTTCAGCGCTTTAAGCAGCGGGGTCTTATAATCCAACGCCTCACCGGTATAGGCAATAAATATAGTAGGGATACAAAGTGTGGTGTCTACCACAAAGGCCGGTGAACTAACATCCCAAGCCGTATATCCGCGAGCTTCGAACGTATTGCGGATACCTCCGTTGGGAAAGCTGGATGCGTCAGGCTCTTGTTGAACGAGCAATTTGCCGGAAAAACGTTCGATGACGTCACCATCTTCCCCAAACTCGATGAACCCATCGTGTTTTTCGGCCGTACCATCCGTCAGGGGTTGAAACCAGTGTGTATAGTGGGTGACTCCTAATGATTTGGCCCAATTTTTCATGCCGGCTGCTATCAGATCGGCCATTTCGCGATTGATGGGAGTACCTTTCTCTATAGCGTCGGTGACAGCCCGATAAGCTTCACGTGGCAGATATTCCTGCATCTTTTTACGGTCGAACACATGGCTGCCATAATAATCAGACAGTTTGTTGGAGGGTGGAATTACTTCCAAAGGCTTGCGGCCCGCAAGTTCCTGCAAGGCAAAAAAACGCATCTTTGACATACGATTCAGAATTTATATATAATCTGTTATTTATATGAATTTGCCTGCAAAAGTACGTGTTTTCGTTGAAGTAGTAAAATAAGATATATAGAAATGCAAAGTACGTTGGTAATTTCTTGGAAAAAAAGTATATTTGTCGCCATCATTAAGAGATTGTGAAGTGTGATATATAGGTTGCCGATAGTTTTTCTGCTCGTCTTCTTGTGGCTGGTTCCACATCAGGTGCGTGCCGTGTATGCTCCGTATGTTTACCACGGACAGCGATTCTCGGCTGACTCCATTATGGACAAAGTCATCTTCTTCGCACCGCTCTACGAAAGCATCGTGGACAGTTATAAGGCCGAACTTTACATCAAAGGCCGCATCAACATACGCAAGCAAAACAAATTGCTGAAGTTCATTCCAACGATGTTCCGCATCCGCAAAGGCGTAAAGGAGTATATGATGGAGACTTGCAACGAACTGAGTTTCACGGCTCCTGACATTTATGACCAGAAGGTGACCGCCAGCGCAGGAACTGCCAGCGAGTTTTGGGACTTGGACGGGCAACTTCCGGAATACTTCCACATCAACGTCTATTCGCCTTCCTTGCTCTATGACAAGCTCTTGTCCCCTATAGCCGCCAACGCCCGCAAGTATTATGATTACCGCATAGACAGCATTTGGGGGCCTTCGCACGACCGGCAATATAAGATTCGGTTTCTGCCGCGTAGCAAGAGTTTCCAATTGGTGGGGGGATATATGGTGGTGAGCGACAATGTCTGGAGCATTCGTGAGATTCGTTTCTCGGGACGCTCTGAGATATTGCACTTTAGCAATCATGTAAAGATGGGCGAGGTGGGTGCTCCGGATGAGTTTCTTCCGTTACGTTCGGATTTCGATGTGAGATTCAAACTGGTGGGTAACATCATAGACGGAACTTACACCGCGATGTTGACGTACAAAGACATCCGGCAACACGATCCTTCGCATGGGGAGCATACTTCTAACAAAAGCAAGTATGACTTAAGCGATTCCTATACGTTGCGTTGCGACACGAACGCTTATACGAGGGATATAAGCTATTTTGACAGTTTTCGTCCATTACCGCTGACCGCTCATGAAGATTCTCTCTATTGGCAATACTTTTTGCTGAACGATACCGCCAGGAAGCGACGTAGTTCTTCGAACAAACGGTTGGAATTTTGGGGTGGAATAGGTGACGCGCTCGTGAGCCGATATACGGTAAACCTGGCGAAGGTGGGCAGTGTGCGATGTTCTCCCCTGATCAATCCCATGGCTTTAAGTTATAGCCATTCCAACGGCATCTCTTACCGACAGGATTTCCGCTACAACCGTCTTTTCCCGGGCGACCGCCTGCTTTACATAGCTCCACGCATTGGGTATAACTTCACCCGCAAGGAGTTCTATTGGTCCCTGAGAGCCGACTTCGATTACTGGCCGTGCAAGCGTGCGGCACTTCACGTGGAAGTAGGCAACGGTAATCGTATCTACAGTAGTGATATGCTGGACGAATTGAAAGCCATGCCAGACAGTATTTTCGATTTCGACCAAATACATTTGGATTACTTCAAAGACTTGTATTTCCGCTTACGGCATACGTGGGAAATTACAAACGGATTGACTTTGGACGTGGGGCTTTCCATCCATCGACGCAAAGAAGTGGAGAAATCCAACTTTGTACCTATCCGTCCCGGAACGGGAATAGACATTGATATGAGCCGCTATCGCCATGTTTACAATAGTTTTGCTCCCGGCATTCGTCTAAGTTGGACTCCCGGACAATATTATTATATGAATGGAGACCGGAAAATAAACCTTCATTCCAAATATCCCACGGTTTCGGTGGATTGGGAACGGGGGATTAGTGGCATATTACCGGGATCAGGAAAGTATGAGCGTGTAGAAGTAGATTATCAGCACAATATTCCGCTTGGCTTGATGCGTGACTTCTATTACCGCATAGGCTGGGGAAAATTCACCAACCAAGAAGAACTTTTCTTTGTGGATTTCGCCAACTTTACGCGTTCCAATTTACCTGTGGGCTGGAACGACGAAATCGGTGGTGTCTTTCAGTTGCTCGACCGTAGGTGGTATAACTCCTCCCGCGAGTATCTTCGGGCGCACGCGACTTATGAAGCTCCCTTCCTACTGATTCCCCATTTGAATAAATACACTCAATATGTCATCAACGAACGGCTTTACTTCAATGCTTTGTTGGTACCCCATTTGAAACCTTATATCGAACTGGGTTATGGCATCGGCACACACATATTCGACTTCGGTGTCTTTGTCAGTTTCGCCAATTGGAAATATCAGGAGATTGGATGCAAGTTCACCTTTGAATTGTTCAACTGATTGGATAAAAAACGAAGATGAGAGTGTATCTCCCCTTCCTGCAGGTTCCGACACACTCCCATCAATTATGGGTTATTTCCTTCGTCAATATTTAAATTAAGTATTGCGAGCTGATAGATTTGTTTTCCACCACTCTTCGAATCGTTTCGGCAAACATGTCTGCAATGCTAAGTTGTTTCACCTTCGCACATTTCTTAGAATAAGGAATACTGTCGGTGAAAACCATTTCCGTCAGGCCTGATTCTTGCACACGAAACGAAGCCGGGTCTGACATCACACAATGGCTGGCGATGGCGCGTACCGACTTGGCACCTGCAGCCAACATCAAGTCAGCCGCCTTCGTGATAGTACCTGCCGTATCGACGATGTCATCTACCAACACAACGTTTTTATCTTTAACGTCACCGATGATTTGCATGGATGCTACAACATTGGCTTTCTCGCGCGACTTGTTGCACAACACCAAAGGAACACCCAAGTATTTGGAGAAAGTGCTGGCGCGTTTCGAACCTCCGACGTCAGGCGTAGCAATAACCAAATCCTCCAAATTTAATGATTGGATATAAGGCAAGAATACGGCTGATGCGTACAAATGATCCACTGGAATGTCAAAAAATCCTTGTATCTGGTCAGCATGAAGATCCATTGTTATCAGACGGTCAATGCCTGCCACGGAAAGCAGGTCGGCCACCAGCTTGGCACCAATAGACACACGAGGCTTGTCTTTCCTATCCTGACGCGCCCATCCAAAATAAGGAATTACGGCGTTAATGGTTTTTGCAGACGCCCGTTTGGCAGCGTCAATCATTAGTAACAATTCCATCAGGTTATCCGAGTTTGGGAAAGTGGATTGAACCAGGAATACATTCGCTCCGCGGATTGATTCTTCGTAAGAAACCGCAAACTCACCATCGGCAAAGTGAGTGATGTTCATTTGTCCTAAGGGGCAATTCAGGCTTGCGCAGATTTTCTCTGCCAGGTATCGCGAGTTTGTTCCCGAGAATACCAAAAAGGGTGCTTTTTCGCTCATTTTGTATAATAGATATTACCTATTTATTAAATTTCTGCAAAGTTAGGTATTTCTATTGTTAATATCGCATAGTTGTCGTATAAAAATATTCTCTATGTCACAGTTTTGTTACATACTCCCATTTTCTTCATTGGTTGGAAGCGGTAAGTCCTCCCCAAAAGGCAACTGATAATCAACGTCTAAATGAATGCCTCCACATTTTTTGGAAGTTTTCAAGAGGAATATTTGCAGCATTAACAAAAAAGCACTACTTTTGCACCGCAATTAAGGTCGGTTCCGTAGCTCAGCTGGATAGAGCAACGCCCTTCTAAGGCGTGGGTCCTGCGTTCGAATCGCAGCGGAATCACGATGAAAGGCAGACAGCCGGCAACAATGGCTGTCTGCCTTTCTTTATTCTAAATCAAAGATTCCGAATAAAGATGATTACATTTCCTAACGCAAAAATTAACTTGGGACTGAACGTTGTAGAAAAGCGGCCGGACGGTTATCATAACCTGGAGACCATCTTCTACCCTATCCCGTTGGAAGACGCCCTCGAGATAGGCCCATTATCCCAAGGAACTGAACAAGCGTGTACCCTGAGCCAGACAGGCATCAGCGTAGACGGGAATAGTGAGGACAACCTGGTGCTGAAAGCGTATCGGTTGCTAAATGCACACCATCCGTTACCCCCCGTACAGATTCACCTGCATAAGCACATCCCCACGGGAGCAGGATTGGGAGGAGGGTCGTCCGATGCCGCTTATATGCTGAAATTACTGAATGAACAGTTCGAACTACACTTGTCGGCTGACACGCTGGAGGACTATGCTGCCCAATTGGGAGCAGACTGCGCTTTCTTCGTCCGCAACCAACCGGTGTATGCGGAAGGCATCGGCAACGTATTCAGCCCCATCGAACTGTCTCTAAAGGGATATGGACTGATAGTTATCAAGCCTGATGTCTTTGTCTCTACGCGGGACGCTTTCGCCCACATCAGACCCCGCCGTCCTGAACAGAACTTACGAAACATCGTGCGCCGACCGATAAACGAATGGAAACATTTCATGACGAATGATTTCGAGGAAAGTGTCTTCCCGAAATTTCCAACCATCAGCGTTATCAAAGAAAAATTATACCAAGCCGGAGCAGTCTATGCATCTATGAGCGGTTCGGGCTCCTCGGTGTACGGTTTATTCACACCCGACGCCCCACTACCCGACCTACCAATCGAGGCGAACGACCAAGTATTTAGACTGACGTTGCATTAAGGGTTCAGCACAATGCGCCCCATTTTGTAGGTAACCTTGCGGACGATGTTTCCGTTCTTGTCTTTCTCCACAAACGGACCATCCTTCTTGCCTTGCTTGAAGAAACCTTCCGCACGGTTGCCGTTCTTGTCTTCCTGCACGCCACTGCCTTCTTCCAAGCCAGCGGAAAATCCTCCGGTATATTTAGTGCCGTCAGTCAGGATGAGCGTACCTTGTCCGTCAAAGTTGTTGTTTTTCCATTGCCCCTCGTAGGAGTCGCCATTATTCCACTTATATATCCCATAACCACTTCGCTCATTGTCTTTCCATTCGCCTTCGTACACTGCGCCGTTAGCCCACGTGAAGGTACCTTTTCCTTCTTGTTTCCCGTTCTTGAAGTTTCCTACATATTTATCACCGTTTATGTGATAGTAGATACCTTCGCCCGTACGCTCGCCCTGCACGTAGGCACCTTCGTAACGGTCGCCTGTGTGGAAGAAATAGATGCCCTTTCCATGCTGCATGTCTTCTTGCCAATGTCCCACGTATTTATCGCCATTGGCATACTCGAAAGTACCGTAACCATCGCGCAAGTCATTTTTCCACTCGCCGTCATATTTACTCCCGTCATTCCATTTCAACATGCCCTTGCCGTCCTTCTTGTCATTCTTCCAAGTACCCACGTACTCCGAACCATTCTTCCACGTATAAGTTCCTTCGCCTTCACGCTTGTCGTTCATCCAATTACCCCGATAGACATCCCCATTGTAATAGTACATAGTGCCTTCGCCATACTGGTAATCCTGATACCACAAGCCATCATAGCGGTTGTTGTTGACAAAGTAATAGATGCCGCGTCCGTGTTGCTGGTCTTGAAACCATTGTCCTTCGTAGCGTTCGCCGTCCGCAAAAGTGTACACGCCGTAGCCTTGGCGTTTGCCTTTTACGTACTCGCCTTCGTAGGTGTCTCCCGACTTGAATACGGTTTTACCTTTGCCCGTAGGCTTACGTCCTTTCATTTCGCCCGTGTACACCGCCCCGTCCTTAAACGTGTAAGTGCCGATGCGGGTATCGGTGGAAAAAACGTTTTTCACTTTATCCAGAAAACCGTTTCCGCTCTCCTGCGCCACGGCTTGCTGACTCATACATACAGATAGCAGGACAATATAGAGTGATTTCTTCATACTGTTCAATCCAATTAAATCATTTTACATTTTCTGACAAATATACGCCAATCTTCCCATACGGGCAAAACCAGAAAAAGATTTCAGCCCATTTTTTTACCCGATACTACTTCTTTTAATGTCTCTTTGCACAAGTAGTCTCCGGCCAGGCGCTGAATTTCCTCCGGAGTAATGGTCTGAATCGCGCGGAAAGACTCATAGAAAAACGAGTCCGGAAGAGACGACGTTTGCAAGAAAATCCAAGCATCGGCCAAGGAGAAAGCAGATTCGTAGTTACGGCACATATCGCCCAACATATAATTACGCGCCATAGCCAATTCTTCTTCCGACACCCGTTCGCTCTGCAGGCGGTCTATCTCCCGATAAACTTCCCCGATAAGCGGCTCTACATATTCATTGGCCGTCTCGGTGCTGATGACCAAAGAGCTGACACCCGGATAAGACACCAATCCGGCCGAAATGCCATACGTATAACCTTTCTCCTCACGGATGTTGGACATCAGACGGCTGCCGAAGTATCCGCCAAGCAAGGTGACCAGCACGCGCAACTTCAAATGATCGGGATGAGTACGCTCCAAAGTGGTCATACCCATCTTGACGGCACTCTGCATAGCGTCAGAACGCTCAATGAAGACCCGTTTCGGAGTCATAGACACAGGAGAAAAGTCCTTGGGAACCGTCTGCTTCCGGCAATCACCGAAAGTGCCCTGCCCGAATCGGTTCTCGATGCGCGCCAAGCAATCATCGGTCACCAAGCCCGACACGTAGAGGGAACAATTGCCTGAATGATAATGATCCTCATAAAATCGGCGTAATACCTCGGAGTTAATATGGGTATAATCTTCCTCCTGCACCACTCGTCCGCACGGATGATGTTTTCCGAAGATGGCTTCGGCCAAGCCCCGATGCGCCAGGAAATCCACCTTGGAGGAATTTACCTTGAATTGCTGCACATTATTGGCTATGACGGTTTGCAGTTCCTTCTCGGGAAAGGTGGGTTCTTTCACCATACTTTCCAGCACGTCCAAAGTCTGGGGCAAGTATTTGTTCAAGGAATACAGGGTGATGAAAGCGTACTCCGCCGCACTGGACAACTCCAACCAAGCGCCGTAATAATCCAACTTCTCGGCTATCTCGGAAGAGGTGTAACGCAAGGTGCCCTCACGCAACATACGGTTGGTGAACAAAGCCTGCAAGGGGAGGTCCTGGTGCCAACGCCCGCCTTTCATCAGGACATCAATGCGAACGACTTCATTATCGCCAACGTTAAGTATATTCAACGGGATGCCATTCGGAAGGACTTGACACTCCGGACGTTGTATCGAAAAATCTTCCGGCTCGCACACCGGGGGTTGAAAGGTTCTATCTATCATTTGGTATGGATCAATTCTTTTTTCTTGATTATAATGAATGCATTTTCAAGTAATTCAATCC
>CALUIQ010000037.1 GCA_944320735.1 uncultured Bacteroides sp.
AGCTATTATCGAGCATAAAATGAAAATTGGACGGAATATTTATGAAATTATGCGAGTAATGGGAAGTTCTCTTTTGGTAAAAGGGGATATGGCTAAGCTGTTCCTCTCCTTGGAAGAAGAATCTGAATAGGTAGCAAATTGTCAGTTGACTATTAACTTCGAAACCGATTAACATAACTTAAGAGACACTAGTGCGGTGGAATATAATTATAATAGTAATCATATCGAGGGTAATACCCTTACTTACGGGCAAACGGAATTGTTGCTAATGTTTGGTATAGTGAGTGGAGAAGGTAGTCTGAAAGACTTCAATGAAATGAAAGCAAGTGATGTAGGATTGAAGATGGTGGAAGAAGAAGTCCGGCAATGTGCAGTTCCATTGACGCAAAATTTCATACGGCAATTGCATCATACCCTGTTACGTGAAGACTATACCGTTTGTCGTACGCTTCCCGGTGGCGTAGAAACCAACTATGTCATTCATGCCGGGCAATATAAAACCCGTCCCAACAGTATCATTACACGTTATGGCACCCGGTTTGAATATGCTGCTCCTGAAGAGACTCCGGCTTTTATGACAGATCTGTTGGATTGGTATAATGCGGCGGAACAGTCTGGGGAGTTGACCCCTGTGGAACTGGCAGCGCTTTTCCATTATCGGTACATACGTATTCATCCTTTTGAGGATGGGAACGGACGCATTGCCAGGCTGTTGGTGAATTACATCCTAAGCCGACACGGTTGGCCTATGATTGTTGTCCGTACGCGCAAAAAGCAGGACTATATTGAAGCTTTGCATCAAGCCGACTTGGTGGTGGGTGATAATCCCAGTGATGGTGCACATGCCACAAGTACACAGATACGCCCGTTTATGAATTATTTTAAGAAACTTGTATATGATGAATTGAGCAATGACATCGATTTTGTCACACACAGTGGAACGGATGCTTGGTGGTATGACGGGGGACGGATAAGGTTTCGCAGCATTAATGCTTCAAAGCTGCTGGATTTTCTTCAAAAAAATCCTTATGCAACTTATGTGGAGATGTCCGGATTGTTAGGAATAAATATGTCGGCAGTACAGAAACTTATTAAAGGTATGATGGATAAAGGTTATATCGGGCGAAGTGAGAAAGAAGGGAATTGGCATATCTTTGCCATCCGTTAATCAGATTTCCGATTTATTCAACTCCCCCAATCGGACAACGTAGCCGACAACTTCGACCAATTGTTTGAGACGTACAGCAAGGATACGATACGGAGGATTATTTAAAAAGGAGGAAACGATTACTACACGGGCAATAACAACAGAAAGAAAGATAGATGAGCGTTTGCTTTCTTCCGCTTTAATCCATATATTTGCAAAATATACCGCAGTATATTTTACGGCTGTATATTTTCCGAGATTGGAATAACGTATTAAAAAGGAGCAGCAGAAGATTATGAGATTTTACGACAGGAAATCGGAAATGGCACAACTTGAGCGGAGGCGCGAGATAGCCTTCAGAGACCATTCGCAAATGACGGTGCTAACCGGCAGAAGGCGTATCGGGAAGACTATGCTGATCAGGAAAAGTTGTGAGAACACCCCGATGGTTTACTTGTTTGTGAGCCGGGGCAACGAAGCCATGCTGTGCAACGGTTTTGCCAAGGTAATCAATGAAACACTAAAAAGCATATTCGTGCCGGCCAATACCGACTCGTTTGCCGATGTCTTTGAGATGCTGATGCGGGCAGGCCGCACGGAAAAGTTCAACTTGGTCATAGACGAGTTCCAAGAATTTTTTTACATCAATCCTACGTTGTATAGCAAGATTCAAGATATTTGGGACCGGTACAAAGACAGTACGCATGTGTTTTTTGTGGCAAGCGGTTCGGTATATACACTGATGAACCGCATCTTCCTGGATGCCAAGGAACCTCTGTACGGGCGATGTGACAGCCTCATCAAGCTGAAACCTTTTGCAACGGATGTGCTGAAGGAAGTGCTCTCGGAGCATAAACCGGATTATGCCCAGGAAGATTTGCTGGCGTTATACACTTTTACGGGTGGCGTGCCTAAGTATGTGGATTTGTTCATGCAAAACGGATGTACTGACGTGGAAGCGATGATAGATTATATGGTACAACCCTATTCCCCCTTCTTGGATGAGGGAAACGCTTTGTTGATTCAGGAGTTCGGCAGAAAATACGGCAATTATTTTGCGTTGCTTGCCGACATCGCCGGCGGGCGAAACACGTTGGCCGAATTGGGCAAAAGCATGGGAGAGACCAATATCGCAGGTCACGTCAGAAGACTGGAGGAGGATTATGAACTGATAGCCAAGAAGCGTCCTATTTTTGCCAAAGAAGCTACGCAAACGGTACGTTTTGAGATATCCGACCTCTTCCTGAGATTTTGGTTCAGGTATTTCGTGAAATATCGGTCTTTGGTGGAACTGGAGAACTACGGATTACTCGGTGAGCTGATCAAGGCGGATTATTCTACCTATTCAGGCTTGGTATTAGAGAGCTATTTCAGGCAGAAAATGGCTGAAAGCGGAGAGTACAGAAACATTGGCTCGTGGTGGCAAGCCAAGAAAGGGAAAGAAGCCTGCGAGATTGACATCGTGGGCATAAAGGCAGACAATAAAACGGCCGTGGTGGCCGAGGTGAAGAGGCTGCGCAAGAATTTCAAGCCTGAAGAATTCGCCCCAAAAGTGGAATTTATAAGAAACAAGGTGTTGGCAAACTATGCCATCGATGCCGTTTGCCTCACAATGGAAGATATGTAAGGACATAAAGAAGAAATAATTGCATAAAAGTATGGAGGATAAAACGATTTGTTTTAACTTCGCAGCCCGATAAATTATCATTTTAAGGCC
>CALUIQ010000038.1 GCA_944320735.1 uncultured Bacteroides sp.
TAAATGGGAATTTAACGCGCGCAAGCGCGCTTGAATGAAGAATTAAGAATGATGAATGAAGAATTACAGTAATCAACTCCCCTCCTTCCGGAAGGAGGGGTGCCCAACGGGTGGGGTGGTAGGAAAAGCATGGTTTGACCTATTTTATTTTTAATATAAGAATAGGAGTCGCTAAAGCGGCATATTTCTCCTACCACCTCCCCCTTCGGGGACTCACCCCCTCCTTGCTCCCCCGTTTGTCGGGGGAGAGCAACCTTCCGGAAGGAGGAGAGTTTTATTACCTTTCTTCACAAACTCTAATTCTTCATTCATCATTCTTCATTCTTAATTTAACAGATAAATTATCATTTAATCTATATAATATAATATGAATAAGAACAGTTTTTATACATACATCTTGGCGTTCCTTCTGGCGGGCGGCAGCTTTGCTTCCTGCTCGGACATATTGAATGAGGAGCCGAACGCCGGTTACGACAAGGATAATTACTTTACTTCCGCCGACCGGGTGGAAATGGCCATTATGGGTATCTACAACTCCATCTCCGACTACCGCCACTATGGTTGGTATGAAATGGGGGCGCATGCTTCGGACGATACCTACTTCACCGCCCGTGTCAATTCGGACAACCAAGTACACGATATGGCACACTATACCCTCAGTTCCACCAACGAGTGGGTGGAATCGTTGTGGCAGTTCAAGTACCAAGGCATCGACCGTGCCAACACCGTCATCGAAGGCGTACAGGGTATGGCGGACTATGGTGAGGACGAGACGCTTTACGCCTTGGAGGCGGAAGCCCGTTTCCTACGCGCTTTCCTTGCCTTCGACTTGGTGAAATATTGGGGAGACGTTCCTTTCAAGGTTTCTTCTACAGTGGGCTACGAAGGGGTGTACGGTGAAAGAGTCAGCCGGGAAACCATCTATGACCAGATTATCGAGGACTTGGACTTTGCCAAGGAACACTTGGAATGGGCAACGGCAGCTTCCAGCCCCGAACGTCCCACACAAGGCGCGGCACGTGGTCTGCTGATGCGTGTTTATTTGCAACGTGCCGGCTATAGCCTGCAAATGGACGGGACACTGACCCGCCCGGACGAGCCTACCCGACAAGGTTACTTTGACGCGGTGATTGACGAGTGGGAAGCCTTTGAGGAAAATGGTTACCACAACTTCTACACCGATGGTTACGAAGCTTTCTTCAGAAACCTCTCCCAAGACCAACTGAATTCGCAGGAAAGTATCTTCGAGATTGCGCTCTACCACATGCAAGGTATGCGTAACGGTAGCGCGTGGGGTATCTACAACGGCCCTCAGGTGGCCGAACCGGAAGTGTCGCCATCGGAAATGCCCAACTATATGCAACGTGCCAACGGCTTCTTCATCGTAGTGCCCGAGTGGATGAGCTTCTTTGACGAAGGCGACGTGCGCGACAGTGTCAACATCTGTACCTACCGTTTCATCTGGAACGCTGATATCCAAAACCACGAGCGGCAGAATCGTGCGCAGACTGGTTGGTATCCCGGCAAGTGGCGCCGTGAGTGGATGACGGACGAAGACCGTGGCAAGAACAACAACTACGCCGACATCAACGTGTGTGTGTTGCGCTATCCCGACGTGGTGCTGATGGCAGCCGAAGCCTACAACGAGACGGGCAACACGTCGCAAGCATGGACGCTGATTAACCGCGTGCGCCAACGTGCCGGAGCCACTCCCATTAACAGCGGCAATTACCGTACGCTGCTGAAAGCTCCGAAAGTGTACGACCTGCCTTTCATTGACGATGGTGACGAGCAAGGCCGTGTCCGCACCGCCCTTTATTGGGAACGTGGTTTCGAGTTGGCATTTGAAGGCCAGCGCAAGTACGACCTCATCCGCTGGGGCATCCTGAACGAGGCACTCCATTTGTTTGGCGAGAATAGTGCCGTCAATCAAAACGGACGAGGCGCCTATCCCGCTTATCAGAATTTCCAAACAGGCAAGCACGAACTGCTCCCCATCCCGTTGGTAGACATACAGAGCAACCCCTTGCTGGAAGGAAAGAACAATCCGGGGTACTAAATGATAATCTAGCGCACGGAGTGCGCAATGATTAATTTTCAATGATGAATGATTAATAAAGGTAATCAACTCCCCTCCTTCCGGAAGGAGGGGTGCCCAACGGGCGGGGTGGTAGGAAAAGGATGGTTCGACCTATTTTATTATATAATATGAGAATAGGAATCGCTAAAGCGGCATACTTCTCCTACCACCTCCCCCTTCGGGGACTCACCCCCTCCTTGCTCCCCCGTTTGTCGGGGGAGAGCAACCTTCCGGAAGGAGGAGAGTCAAGTTACCATTCTTCATTCTTAATTCTTCATTCTTCATTCTTCATTCTTCATTCTTCATTCTTCATTCTTCATTCTTCATTCTTCATTCTTCATTCAAGCGCGCTTGCGCGCGCATAAATTCCCATTTACCCATTCCTAATTCTCCGCCTTTCCCCTCCTTTTTGTAGAGAGAGTTATTGTTTTCTTTGGATAATACTATTCACAGAAAAGAAAAAATTGTATATTTGCAACTGTACATTATCCAAAGACTTGAAATTATGAACAAACTTACCTGCATACTGATTGGTTGCTTATGGGGATGGCTATCTGTCCGGGCACAATCGTCTTCGCCACTCACCTTCACGCGCATCGGTCTGCAAGAAGGTTTGTCGCAAAACACCGTGCTCGACATCAAGCAAGACAAGGAGGGCAATATCTGGATGGCTACCCAAAACGGCCTGAACAAATATAACGGATATGAATTTACCACCTACCTGCATAATGAATCCGACTCGACCAGCATAGGAAACGACTATATCCATACCCTAAAAATCGACCTTAAAGACCGCATCTGGATAGGAACCAATAAAGGACTTTCGCTCTACGATTTGGACAAAGACCGCTTCTACAACTTCACACTGAACGCAACGGACGAGCATACTCCCGTCAGCCATTTGGCTGAAATGGATTCTTTGCACTTATTGGTTGTTTCGGAGAAAAAGCTCTATACATTCGACATCGTAAGCGGAACGTTCCAAGCTTTCGCACTTCCCCATATACCGGAAGGCATACGCATACACTCCCTCAGCGAACAGCAAGACCTTGTTTACATAGGAACCGACAAAGGACTGTACCTATACTCCAAAAGCAGCAAAAACACCGAAAAACTTCCTTGCAAAGAACTTGAAAGGAAAACCATTCTTGCCGCCCTACAACAAGGGCCGGCTTTCCTATGGATTGCGACGGAAGGAAACGGTCTCTACCGTTACGACATTCAAAAGAAGGAGACGAAACATTATGCCCCGGACAGCCGAAATTATTTAGGCTCCGACTATGTACGCGCCCTGACTCTCGACAGCCAAAACCGCCTATGGGTAGGAACCTTTACTTCGCTCAACATCTACGACGCCCTCAGCGAAACGTTCCAAAGCTACACACACGATCCAGCCGACCCATCCAGCCTTTCGCAAACTTCCATACGCTGCATCTTCAAAGACAAGCAGGAAGGCATGTGGTTGGGGACGTTCTTCGGTGGAGTGAACTATTACCATCCGCTCAAAAACCGCTTCCAACACCTTTGCCGCTTGCCCAAAGCCAACTCGCTGACCAGCAATGTCATCGGCTGCATCACCGAAAGTCGTAACCGCCAAGTGTGGATTGGTACAAACGGAGGAATCAACGTGTACAACCCCCAAACAGAAGAAATTCGGCACTATACTACCAAGAACGGGCTGAAATCCAACGACATCAAAGCCATCTACCTGGACGAAGAGCACCAAACGGCCTACATCGGAACACACGCCGGAGGACTCAGCATCCTACACATCCCCAATGGAAGGATAGAAACCATCACCCGCTCCCAATTCAAAAAGGAAATAAAAAGCGTCTATGCCTTATATCCCCACGGCGAAGACAAGCTATGGTTAGGGACTTCAAAAGGAATCACCTGTTTCGACAAGCGAAACAAAACCTTTGCAGACAGTCTGCTCACTGAGGAAGGACACCTCCTGCAAATAGCAGACGTGCAGTATTTCCTAAAAGACAGCAGCCAACGACTGTGGGTAGGTTGCAAAGAAGGACTTTACGTATTCCAAGAAACCTCTCAGGACAAATTGGAACGGCTGCGCCCGTTCCCTGCCGACCATCCACTGAACAGCCAGTGCATTAACGACATTTACGAATACGCAGACAACACATTCTATGTAGGGACACGGAACGGCTTGTTCCGCATCAAGGAGAACACACAAGAAATAGACCAATATACCCTACAGGATGGACTGCCCAGCAATGTCGTATTCGGCATAGAAAAAGACAGCTATGGCAAACTGTGGATAAGCACTGAAAAAGGGCTTAGCTGTTTTACGCCCACCACAGAGAATTTCAAAAACTTTACCGCAAACGGCGAACTACCAAGCACGCAATTTACCTTATATGCCCACTGCCACACAAGCGACGGACGAATGTACTTCGGAGGCGTAAACGGATTGACAGTGTTTTACCCCGACGCACTAACGGAAAACCCTTACATACCTTCACCCATATTCACCGAACTGCGCTTGTTCAATAAAGAGGTTCGTCCGAACGACGCTACCGGCATACTGAAAAGACACATCTGCCACACCGACCACATCACGTTGCGACCGGGACAAAGCATGTTCTCCATTAGCTTTATGGTGCCCAACTACATTGCGGGCGGCCACAACACCTTTGCTTATACTTTGGAAGGGTATGACAAAGAATGGTATCAGACGCAAACACAACGAACCGTATCTTATTCGAACTTGCCGGAAGGCACCTATCGTTTCCTTGTGAAAGCCGCTAATAACGATGGAAAATGGAATGACACGCCAGCCGTATTGGAAATACAGGTATTGCCCGTCTGGTATCGGACGTGGTGGGCAACCTTGCTATTTATACTGATTGGCATAGGAAGCGCTTACTTTATCCTCAGATACTTCTGGACGCAAAAGATAATGAAGGCCCAGATAGAAATGGAGCGTGTGGACAAAGAACGCCAAAAGGAAGTGAACGAAATGAAGTTGCGCTTCTTCATCAACATTTCCCACGAGTTGCGTACGCCGCTCACCCTGATTCTGGCACCTCTGCAAGACCTGCTGGCCAAAATAAACGACCGTTGGGAGCGCAAGCAATTGGAACTGATTCGACAGAATACCAACCGGCTGTTGCACTTGGTCAACCAACTGATGGACTACCGGCGAGCCGAATTGGGTGTATTCCAATTGAGGGTCAGACGTGTCCCCATCTACCAAATCGTCTCCAAAAACTTTCGCTTCTACGAACGAATCGCCCAACACAAGCAGATAAAATATGATTTTTATTCGGACACGGAAGGGAAAAACATCCTTTGCGACCCCGAATATGTGGAGTTGATAGAAAACAACGGGTCAGTCTGAAAACCCGGTTGCATTCAGTCTTTCCGTTTCCCATATTATGCGCACAGTTTAGATAGTCTGAAGGAGAAGAAAGGTATATCCACCACACCCCTGAACTGACTTCTGAAAGCTTTG
>CALUIQ010000039.1 GCA_944320735.1 uncultured Bacteroides sp.
TCCCCTCCTTCCGGAAGGAGGGGTGCCCAACGGGCGGGGTGGTAGGAAAAGTATGGTTCGACCTATTTATTATTGATGATAAGAATAGGAGTCGCTTACGCGGCATATTTCTCCTACCACCTCCCCCCTTCGGGTACTCCTCCTTCCGGAAGGAGGAGAATTAAGTTACAAATTCTTCATTCAAGCGCGCTTGCGCGCGTATAAATGGGTCAGTCCGAAAACCCGGTTACAATAAACGATTACAAAGAAACGGAAAGGTTCGATATCTACAGTCTTACTGACTTTGTAGGCACAATACATTCGTATTAAAAAGGCAGTAATACTGACCTTGTCAACGCAGCTTGCTGACTTTGCCATTTCAGCTTACTTACTTTGCCAAGACAGCTTGCTGACTTTTACAACCGGGTTTTCTGACTGACCCGTATAAATCCCCTTTATAATAATGTATATACTTCCCTTTAAAAATAAGAAAGCCCAAGCATGCAGTCATACATGCTTGGGCAGTATTCCCTCAATGAGGATTTTAAACGCTCATTGAAAATCTTATTTCTTCTGATGGTTGCCGTAGCGGCTCATAAACTTATCTACACGACCGGCGGTGTCAACCAACTTAGACTTACCTGTGTAGAAAGGATGTGATGAACTGGAGATTTCCAGCTTAATCAACGGGTAAGTTTCGCCTTCGAACTCGATGGTTTCTTTTGTAGCCGCCGTGGAGCGGGACAAGAACATGTCACCGTTAGACATATCTTTGAATACTACCGGACGGTAATTTTCGGGATGAATACCTTTTTTCATTTCGCTATTGTTTTTAATTCTTTATTCGGTTTACTATTGTTTGGTAACAAATAGTGGTGTAATGGTCTTTTTCTTATTTTTCAGGGTGCAAAGATAGGTTATTTATTTGAAATAGAAAAAAGTTTGGCAAAAAAATAGGTTTATCGCATTTTATTTCTGATTTTTGCAGCGTATAAATACATATTCTGTTATGAAGAAGAGCTTTCTGTTGTTGTCTTTTTGCTTGTGTGCCTTTGCGATGACGATGGCGCAGCACCGTGATTCGAAGCAGCGTTTATTCAGCGTGGCTTTCTATAATTTGGAGAATCTTTTCGATACCATCCATGACGAAGGAAAGAATGATTATGACTTCCTGCCTGGCGGGCGGTATGAATGGGGCACGAAGAAGTATGAGGCTAAGTTGAAGAATCTGGCCCAGGTGTTGTCGTCGCTATCGCGTGAACGGGTGCCGCAAGGACCGGCTTTTGTCGGTGTGGCCGAGGTGGAAAACGATCGTGTGTTGGATGATTTGCTGGCGCAACCTTCAATCTCTTATTATAAATATGTACACTATGAAGGCCCGGACAAGCGAGGCATCGATTGCGCTTTGCTTTATGACCCGACCCAGTTTGAAGTGAAGGCTTCGAAGCTGGTGCTTTCCCGTCCTTTTCAGGGGGATACGCTTCACCCTACTCGTGGTTTCCTGATTGTGGATGGGCGTATGGCGGGTGAACGCATTTGCGTTATTGTCAATCATTGGCCGTCGCGTGGAGCCAAGTCGCCTGTGCGTGTACATGCCGCTCGTCAGGTAAAGGCGTTGGCCGACTCTTTGCGCCAAGCTGATCGCAGGTTGAAACTCATAGTTATGGGTGACATGAACGATGATCCGATGGACGAGAGTATGCGCACGCTCGGTGCCCGCAAGTGGAGAAAGGAAGTGAAGAAAGACGAGTTTTATAATCCGTGGTGGGAAGTATTGGAAGATGAAGAAGAAGGCACATTGCTCTACCGGGGTAAATGGAACCTGTTCGACCAAATCGTCTTGTCCAAGCCGTTGCTGAAGAAACGTCGCGGACTTCGTTATGAGGATAACGAAGTGTTTAGCCGCGACTATCTTTTCCAAAAGGATGGCAAGTACGAAGGTTATCCTTTGCGTACCCACGGAGGGCGTACTTGGCTGAACGGATATAGCGACCACCTGCCCACCATTATTTATTTAAGGAAATAGGGGCTTGGGGGTTACAGCAAATGATGTTCGGCAAAGTATTTCCAAAGGGGAGCAGCCATTAGGGCTTGGCGTATCTGGTCACCCGTAAGCAGGGCACGTACTTCGTCCGTGGTAAGCAAGTGGACGGTAATGTCTTCCGTCGCCTCTAAATGTTGGGTGGAAATAGGTTCCACATCCGTAGCCAGGAAGCAATGGCAGAGGTTGGTCATGGTGCTGGGATTGGCCGAAATGGTCATATAGGGTGTCCATATGCCGTTGCCATATCCGGTCTCTTCATAAAGTTCGCGTTTGGCTGCTTCCAAGGGAGTTTCACCCGCTTCTACTACGCCGGCGCAGATTTCGTAACCTGTATAGCGCAGACCGTGTCGATATTGACGCTCCATAAGGAAATGACCGTCACGTGTGAGGGCAAGGACATTGATCCAATCGGGATATTCTAATACGTAATACTCTGGATTCTCCGTTCCGTTAGGCAGACGCACACTGTCACGCCGAGCAGTGAGCCATGGGCGGCGGATGAGGTACTCGCTATGGAGTACTTCCCATTTTCTATCGTCTTGTTTCTCCATATCAAAAGATAAGAATTGAAAAAATGCAGAGACATGGGGATGCAGAGCTTTTGTCCTTTCAATTTGGAAGGTTATTTGCTCTCTATCTCCATGTCTCTGCGTTCGTTGGTTATTATTCAAATTTTCCGTAGCGGGTGGGGAGCAACTTGCGGTCACCCAAGGTATTGTCCACGCGGGCTACGTTAATCCAGAACTTATTTTCTCTTACGGCTTCCGTGGGGTAAGCGGCTTTTTGACGGGTGTAGCTATGCTCCCATTCGTCGGCCACCACCTCGTATTCGGGATGCGGAGCGTTGAGCAGTACATTGTCCGTCTTGTCCGCGCGTCCGTCTTTTACCTCTTGTATCTCTTCCCAGATGTGGTGCATTACGTCCACAAAGTTATCCAGTTCCGCCAGGCTTTCGCTCTCGGTAGGCTCAACCATCAGTGTGCCGTGCACGGGGAAAGAGAGTGTGGGGGCGTGATAGCCGTAGTCCATAAGACGTTTGGCGATGTCGTTCTCGCTGATACCGGTCTCTTCGTGCAGTTTACGGCATTCCAATATCATTTCGTGCCCCACGAAACCTTGTGCACCTCGGTAAACGATGCCGTATGTGTCTTGCAGGCAGGCAGCCAAGTAATTGGCATTGAGGATGGCTATCTTCGTGGCGCGTGTCAAGCCTTCGGTTCCCATCATGCGGATGTAGCCGTAAGTGATGGGCAGGATACCGGCACTTCCATAAGGAGCGGACGAAACCTCATTTGTAGCATTGCCCCAGTTGGCGTGTCTGGGTAGGAAAGGAACCAGGTGAGAAGCCACGCAAATAGGACCCACACCGGGACCACCGCCTCCATGAGGCGAGGCAAAAGTCTTGTGCAGATTCAAGTGGCAGACATCGGCCCCGATGAATCCGGGACTGGTAAGTCCCACTTGGGCGTTCATATTGGCACCATCCATATATACTTGCGCCCCACAGGCGTGGATAATGCGGCATATCTCTACGATTTCTGTCTCGAAGATGCCATGGGTGGACGGGTAGGTTATCATAAGGGCGGCCAGCTCGTCCCGGTTTTCTTCAGCTTTTTGGCGTAGGTCGTTTATGTCCACATTGCCATGCTCATCGCAAGCGCATGTTACAGGAATGAATCCGGCCTGCACACAACTGGCGGGATTGGTGCCGTGTGCCGAGGCTGGTATCAATATCTTGTTACGGCTTCCTTGGCCGATACTCTCCAAGTAAGCACGGATTACGCGCAGGCCGGTATATTCGCCTGCGGCTCCCGAATTGGGTTGAAGGCTGACTCCTGCCATACCTGTGATGATTTTTAGCTCCTCACAGAGGTTCTCTATCAATTCGGCATAACCTTCGGCTTGGTCTTCGGGCACCAACGGATGCAGGTTCATGAATTCGGGGCGGCTTAGCGGAAGCATCTCGGCGGCGGCATTGAGCTTCATTGTGCACGAGCCAAGCGAAATCATGGAGTGTGCCAAGGAAATGTCCTTGCGGTCGAGACGCTTGATGTAGCGCATCATTTCCGTCTCCGTATGATATTTGTTGAACACTTCGTGTGTCAGGTAAGGGCTTTGACGTCGCAAGGTGGGGATGATGGAACATCCATCGGGCACGTCGCTTACTTTCGTCCAGTCCTTCTCAGCGGCAATGGCAAAGATGGAAAGCAGCACATTGACGGCGGCGATGTCGGTGGTTTCGTCTATGCTGAAGCCCACTTCGTTTAGCTCGAAATAGCGTAGGTTAACCTTCTTGCTCAAAGCCACGGCTTGTATCTGTTCGACGGATACTTGCTTGGGCAATGAGAAACGCAAGGTGTCGAAATACTGGGTATTGAGCTGGTGATAGCCCAATTTGCTCAACTCGTTTTCCAAGAATACGGCAATGCTATGGATGCGTTGTGCGATGGCACGGATGCCTTTGGGGCCATGGTATACGGCATAGAATCCGGCCATGGTGGCGAGCAAGGCTTGTGCGGTACAGATGTTCGAAGTGGCTTTTTCACGCTTGATGTGCTGCTCACGCGTTTGCAAGGCCATGCGATAGCAGAGTTTGCCGTATTTATCCTTTGACCATCCGATGATGCGCCCTGGCATATTGCGCTTGTACTCGTCACGAGTGGCGAAATAGGCGGCCGAAGGACCTCCGTAAAACATAGGTGTACCCAACCGTTGGGTCGAGCCGAATACAATGTCCGCTCCCCATTCACCCGGAGGAGTCAGCAAGGCGAGACTCAAGATGTCGGCAGCTACGGCCACCTTGCATCCGGCTTCGTGGGCGCGTTCTACAAAGGTGCGGTAATCTTCCACGCATCCATCGGAGTTGGGATATTGAAGCACGCAGGCAAAGACGTCCGGGGTCAGTTCGGCTTCACTGAATCTGCCCGTGCGCAAAGTGATGCCTTGAGGAATGGCTCGGGTGGTCATGACGGCCAAGGTTTGGGGGAAGATGCTTTCGTCCACAAACACGGTATTGGCGCCAGCCTTTTGTTGCGGACGGGTGCGCAGGGCGTGCATCATAGTGACTGCTTCTGCCGCAGCCGTACCTTCATCCAAGAGAGAGCAGTTGGCCAAAGGCATGCCAGTCAAGTCACACACGGCAGTTTGGAAATTCATCAAAGCCTCCAGGCGTCCTTGCGATACTTCAGTTTGATAGGGAGTGTAGGAAGTATACCACACGGGATTCTCGAATACATTGCGTTGGATAACGGCAGGAGTGATGGTGCCATACCATCCCATGCCTATATAGGTAGTATATAACTTATTCTTGGCTGCCAAGGAGGCTATGTGCTGGGCAAACTCATATTCCGTCATAGGCTCTGGCAAGGCCAACGGCTCTTTCAATCGTATGTTGGACGGTAGTGTCTTGTCTATTAACTCGTCCAAGCTGGATACTCCAATCTTGCGAAGCATAATGGCTTCGTCCTCTTTGTTGATGCCTATGTGGCGATGGGGGAGTAAATCGTTTATCATATGTCAATAATTTAATGTGCTAATATGTTAATGTGAATTCCTGAAGAAAGGATTCTCGGCTTTCTCGATCCCGATGGTCGTAGGTGCCCCGTGACCGGGATAAACTATGGTATCGTTGGGAAGGATGAACAGGCGGCTACAGATGCCTTCTATCAGTTCATCGAAGTTTCCTCCTTTCAAGTCAGCCCGGCCGATGCTTCCTTGGAAGAGGACATCGCCCGAAAACATGCAATGGTCTGCGGCACAATAAAAAACCAAGCTGCCAGGTGAGTGTCCCGGCACGTGTATGCACTCCAAACGTGTGTGTCCAAAAGTCACAATGTCCCCATCGTGCAGGTATCCACCCAAGGGAACGGGTTGTTCTTTCACTTGAGAACCAAAGATGCGGCTCTGCTTGGGGGCTTCTTCTATCCAGAACTCGTCAGCTTGGTTGGCCTCGGCTTTTAGGCCAAACTCTTTCAGCATGAATGGGTTGCCAAAAATATGGTCTAAGTGCAGGTGGGTGTTCAGCAAGTGCTTCACCTGAAGGTTAAAGTCATTGATGAATCCCTTGAGTTGTTGCTTTTCTTCCTCGTAATAGCAACCGGGGTCTATGACAACTGCTTCGTTTGTTTCGTCCCATAACACATAGCAGTTGACGGGAAACATATTGAACTCAAATCTTTTTATTTTCATGGTTCTTTATTATTATGTTTATACCGCTACAAATACAACCTTTTTGGTCTTGAAGTATTCTTCCTCGAAATAATCGCTCAGGTTCCATTCCATGGCTTTGTGCTTGAAAGGAGCTGTCTCGCCAGCCAATTCTCCTCCTTTTAGGCAGAACAAACCGTTGGGTAGGGCATTGTGCGAAGTGAGGGAGATGTTCTTGCGTACTATCTTCATCAAGTCGGGCAAAGGCATAACGGCGCGGCTTACCACGAAGTCATACTTTGTCTTTATCTCCTCGGCCCGCGCATGGCTGAAAGTCACATTTTCCAAACCGATGGCGGAAGCTACTTCAGACGCTACCCTTACTTTTTTCCCAATGCTGTCTACCAAGTGAAAACGGCATTCGGGAAAGAGGATGGCAAGGGGAATACCTGGAAATCCGCCACCTGTGCCCAAATCCATCACTTCTGTGTCAGACTTGAAGTGGATGGCTTTGGCGATACCCAGCGAATGGAGTACGTGGTGTTCATAGAGGTTTCCGATGTCCTTGCGCGAGATTACGTTGATTTTGGCATTCCAGTCCGTGTATAAGTCGCCCAATGCGGCAAATTGCTGTATTTGCTTCTCGCTTAGGTCGGGGAAATACTTTGTTATGATATCCATTTGGCCAAATTTTAATTTTCTATACTTTCAATCAGCTTATTGTCGTTCAAGAGGTGGCGTACGGCATCATAAGGCAAGGTGATTTTTACGGGACCCATGACATATGGGGCTATGTCGTACACGTTGTAATAGAATGTAATGCCCTCTTTGTCTAAGTAGAAGTTCTCCGTCGGTGTCAGCTCGCCCGTGCTGGTATAGCCTAAGTCTTCCAGTTCCTCATGCGTGGCCACATGGTTGTCGGCCATCAACTGATTCCAGAGCAAGTCCGTCAAGGGTACTTCATAATCGGGTACGAAGAGGTCTGCCAAACGAATGGGGGTCAATGTCTCCAAATTTAGGTTGAGGAACGAGCTCATGTAGATGCCGTGTGCTCCGCCAGTGTATTCGTTGAAGTCTATGCGATATACCAAGAACTTTCCGCGGTAGTACTGTACGTGGCCTTCTATACCTTTATAATAAGAATACCAGGCACCCACGTATTCCTCTCCTTTTTGGCTTTCTTTGGTGTAAACCGGCTCCAAGTCGCTTCTGTAATTCCGGATGTATTGCTCTGCATACTTGCTTACAGCTTGGGCGGGAACCTGATTCAAGTAATTGTCTCCTAAGCATAAAGCCAAAATGTAGTTATTGAGACTGTCTTTTAGTGCCGAGTCGGAAGCTTGGCGTACATAGGTTACGTTCATTACGATGTTGCATGCCGGTTTGGCGGTATCGCCGAAGAGGTGTTCGGTTCGGTTCACTTGCAGACTATCGAACGTAAAGGCGCCGACGTCGTTTTTCACTTTGTCGGTGCAAGCAAAGAAAAAAGTGCTTGCTGCAAGCAGAAGGGCAAGCAAGCTGGCATTTTGCTTTTTCATAAGGTATTTTGTTAAAAAAACAACAAACTATTATTATTTCTATTCCTACAAATATAAGGTTTATTGTTTGAACTCCTTGCAAAAAGAGAGGATTTTTTAGCAACTAACTGTTCCTGTATTCTTGTGGCGTCATCCCCATGTGCCGTTTAAAGTATTTGCCAAAGAAGGATGCGTTCGGGAAGTTGAGCGAGTAAGCTATCTCTTGGATAGTCATATTGGTCGATTTCAGCTTTGTCTTTACATCCACCATGACCACGTGGGCGATAAGGTCCAGTATGTTGCGTCCGGTCACCTGCTTCACGGTAGTACTCAAGTGTTGTAAGGATAGCCCCATCTTGTCCGCATAGAATTGCGCCCGGCGTTCGTACGCATAGTGCTCAAAAATGAGTTGTACTAACCGGTGGCAGATTTCTTCCTTGCGGCTGCGAGCTCGGTCGGAACCCAGTTGAAGGCGGACATACATACGATTGACGATATATAATAGGTTGTTCAGAATGTTTCGCGCCATATTGGTGTCGGGCGGATAAGGTCCGGTCGTGATGCGTCCCAATAGGGCAAAGTAGTCTTCCAGGTAGGACGCTACGGTTTCGTTGATGTGTACTACGGGTATCTCTGCCAAATTAGGATAAAGGCTGGCCGTGGGCGGGATAACGCTGGTGCCCGAATGGCAGTTTTCCGAGAAACCCACGAAGCCTAAGCGCACCTTTCCTTTCATCCCGTAGAACTGGATGAGGCTGCCCGGCAAGAGGGTGATGAAATCTCCTCGTTTCACTTCCGTATCCATCAGGTTGATGCTCACTTTGAGGGAACCTTCTATGCAGAGGGCAAAGATGCAAGCCTTGAGCCGGCAGGATTGTTTGTACACATTCAGGATGTCTTCGGTGACGTCCGTCCATGCGATGATGTCAACAGGAAGGTCTACGTGGGGAAAGTCCATGGTTCTATTACTTTATATGATAAAACAGAAATCGTTGATGTGTCTTTATCCAATCTTATTCTCTTATGCAAAGGTAGGATTTTTATATGATATATAACATATAAAATCCAATGAATATTTCCTGCAAGAATATACCGACTAATTGAAAAGAATACCTTATATTTGTAAAGGTTTAACGATATATTCATATAGCAACGAATTCTTATCTTTTTTTAGTTACCATGAAAAAGGAAATCAAGTTCAGCCTCGTCTACCGAGACATGTGGCAATCGTCCGGCAAGTATCAGCCGCGCGTTGACCAGTTAGTACGGGTCGCTCCGTCCATCATCGACATGGGATGCTTTGCCCGCGTAGAAACCAATGGAGGCGCCTTCGAGCAAGTCAATCTGCTCTATGGCGAGAATCCCAACAAGGCCGTGCGCGCCTTCACTAAGCCTTTCCATGAAGCGGGCATACAGACGCATATGCTCGACCGTGGATTGAATGCGCTGCGTATGTATCCCGTTCCGGCCGATGTGCGTCGTCTGATGTATCGCGTCAAGCATGCGCAAGGTGTGGACATTACGCGCATCTTTTGCGGACTGAACGAGACGCGCAACATCATCCCTTCCATCCGTTATGCGCTAGAAGCGGGCATGATTCCTCAAGCCACTCTCTGCATCACCTATTCGCCCGTGCATACCGTGGAGTACTATGCGGACATAGCCGACAAGTTGGTTGAGGCGGGCGCGCCCGAAATCTGTCTCAAGGATATGGCGGGTATCGGACGGCCGGGTATGTTGGGACGGCTCACCAAGACCATCAAGGAGCGTCATCCGGACGTGCTTATCCAGTATCATGGACATAGTGGGCCGGGTCTTTCCATGGCTTCTATCCTCGAGGTGTGCGAGGCCGGTGCGGATATTATTGATGTGGCTATGGAGCCGATGTCTTGGGGTAAAGTCCATCCGGATGTCATCTCTGTGCAGGCCATGCTTCGCGATAAAGGTTTTCAAGTGCCCGACATCAATATGAAGGCCTATATGCACACCCGCGCCTTGACGCAAGAGTTTATTGATGACTTCTTGGGCTATTTTATGGATCCCACGAACAAGCATATGTCGTCCCTCTTGCTGAAGTGTGGCTTGCCTGGCGGTATGATGGGTTCTATGATGGCCGATTTGAAAGGTGTCCATTCGGGCATCAATCTGATACTTAAGAGCAAGAACCAATCGCCCATGAGCTTGGATGATTTGCTGGTGATGCTTTTCGATGAAGTGGAGTACGTGTGGCCTAAGTTGGGCTATCCTCCGTTGGTGACTCCTTTCAGCCAATATGTTAAGAACGTGGCTCTGATGAACGTGATGCAGTTGGTCAAGGGCGAAGAACGCTGGACTATGATTGACAACCATACGTGGGACATGATTCTTGGCAAGAGCGGACGCTTGCCCGGACCTTTGGCATCGGAGATTATCGAATTGGCCAAGGCTAAAGGCTATGAGTTTACCGATGCCGATCCGCAAGCCAACTATCCCGATGCGTTGGATACTTACCGCAAAGAGATGGACGAGAACGGTTGGGAATATGGCGAGGACGATGAGGAACTCTTCGAGTTGGCCATGCACGACCGCCAGTATCGCGACTATAAGTCGGGTGTGGCTAAAAAGCGTTTCGAAGAAGAGCTTATGCGCGCCAAGGATGCCGCCTTGTCCAAGGGTGCCGTGTCAGAGGAAGAGATAAAGAAACTGAAACGTGCCAAGGCCGACCCTATCTTGGCTCCCAGCCGTGGTCAGGTGTTGTGGGAAGTGTCGGTAGACGGTCCTTCGTCTGCTCCGTTCGTAGGCCGCAAGTACCAGCATGACGAAGTATTCTGTTATCTTTCCACTCCGTGGGGCGAGTACGAGCCTGTTTACACCGGCTTCACCGGACGTGTGGTAGAAGTCTGTGCTCAGCAAGGCTCCGTGGTTAACAAGGGCGAGCCTATAGCTTATGTACAGCGGAGCGATATCTTTGCCTGACAGTTTTCAGTCCTTCCGTAAGGGTGTGCCTAAATGAAAAAGGATTATCTTTTAGACGCGGATTTAGCGGATTAGGCGGATTATTAATTTGTAAAATCCGCTAAATCAGCTAAATCCGCGTCTAAAGAATAACAAATTGTCAGTGCCTTTTTCATTTTGATACATCCTTGTGGGAGGATTGCAGTACTCCCGTGGAAGGATTGCTTTCGTTCCCATAGCGGTCTTGTGCGGTGACGGCAAAGTACCGATGTTCCTCCCATGGATAAATGGGGGCATAGATGTACTCTGTACCTCGGATGCGTTGTTCCACAATGTTGCGTGGGTCGGTGGTGTCTACGGGTGTCTTGTCCGAGGCATAGATGACGTAAGTAGGCCTATTAAGGGTGTCATTGTCTGTTGCGGCTTGCCAGCGTAGGCGGGTGTATCCGTCTGCTATGCGTTCCACACTAAGCTCCGTGGGGGCGGTAGGTGGTATGGTGTCGGCCCAAGTCATAGGTGGTTGCAGGGCTGGAGAGGCGTAGTAATGAGACTGAAGCAAGTCGTACACTCCTTTCGTGTTGTCCGTGACGAACTTTACCCGGTAATGAGCCTCGCCGGCTAATCCATTTCGGCGGATAAAGTTGATTTGCCGCTCTATTTCCTCCACTTCCCAATCTCCTTCTTTCGGATGCAGAAAGTACACGCCCAATCCCGGCACGACGTGTCGTCCGTTGCTTTGTTCTTGCCAGTCGAGGGCAAAGGGGTAAAAAGCGTTTCCCTTGAAATACATCATTGGATATACCTGGTCTTGGATTCCTTCCCCCAGCCAACCCTGCACGTCTTGGAATACCGTATGGAAAGCGTTCCAGCCTTTGGAAGAATAGCGGCTGGTGTCACGGTATTTGCCTACGGGACATGTGCTCACTTTTACCCAAGGTTTCAGCTTCTTTACACCATAATATATATTGCGCAATATTTCAGTCAGATTGTCCCGTCGCCATTGTTCCAGGCTTCGGCCGTTTCCATACTTGCGATAGTCGTAACGGTCGGGGAATCGAAAAGCACGTTCAGGATAACGTAGGTAGTCAAAGTGTACACCGTCTACGTCATACCGTTCCACCACTTCGCGCACCAAGCTCATCAGGTAAACCTTTGTCTCAGGGTGTCCGGGGTTGAGAAAATACTCGCGTTTGTAAGGCACGCATATTTGGGGCTTCCGGTGAGTGACGGACTGTTTGCCCAACGAAGTCACATGCTTGCGCCCGCCTAAGGGAATGGCCACCATCCAGGCGTGGCATTCCATTCCCCGCTTGTGACATTCTTCCACCGCAAAGGTTAGTGGGTCATAGCCGGGGTCTCCTCCAGACTTCCCGGTAAGGATGGCGTTGAAAGGTTCTATGTCCGACCGATAGAGCACATCGCCACGGGTACGGGTCTGAAACAGTACGGTGTTGAAGTTAGCGGCCTTTAGTTTGTCCAGAATTTCTATCAGTTCGGCTTTTTGTTTACGGATATTTGCGGGAGTGGTGGCGCGGGTCGAAGGCCAGTCCAGTCCGTACACAGCGGTTACCCATGCGGCACGTACTTCGTGTTTGGGCGGTTGGGCGGATAGAGGTTGGTGAATGCCTATGAAGCCCCATAGGACAGTGAACAGCGAGATGACTTTTATGGTTAGAGTAAGTATTTTCTGCATATTCTATGATTTTATGGGCGAAGATACATAAAATTTGCGATATTTTTGTGTCATTTGCTTAGAAACTCTTACATTTGTGCCACTATAAACATTATTCGTATGATAACTTTTACCATCTGTTTGCTGGCGTTGATTGTCGGCTATTTTACTTACGGACGTGTGGTGGAGCATATCTTTGGTCCCGATGACCGTAAGACTCCTGCCTTGACCAAAACTGACGGGGTAGATTATATTCCCCTTCCTACTTGGAAAATTTTTATGATTCAGTTCCTCAACATTGCCGGTGTGGGGCCTATTTTCGGTGCCATTATGGGTGCTATGTTCGGCACGGCTTCCTACCTGTGGATTGTGTTGGGCAGCATCTTTGCGGGGGCGGTTCACGATTACCTGTCCGGAATGTTGTCCCTTCGTCACGATGGAGAGAGCCTGCCCGAAATCATCGGCCGCTATTTGGGATTGCCTACCAAGCAAGTGATGCGTGGCTTTACCGTCATACTGATGATGCTCGTGGGTGCCGTGTTTGTGGCTTCGCCTGCAGGCTTGTTGGCCAAGCTGACACCCGAGTCGCTTGACGTCACTTTTTGGATTGTCGTCATTTTCCTCTATTACATTCTGGCTACCCTGTTGCCCATCGACAAGATTATAGGCAAAATCTATCCTATATTTGCCGTTGCACTGCTCTTTATGGCCGTAGGCATCTTGGTGATGCTCTATGTGAAGTCGCCCGACCTGCCCGAACTTTGGGAAGGTGTGCCGAACACGCATCCGCAGGCAGCCACTAATCCTATCTTCCCGATGATGTTCATTACCATTGCCTGTGGTGCCATCTCCGGTTTTCACGCTACGCAAAGTCCGTTGATGGCTCGTTGTATGACGAGCGAGCGGCACGGTCGCCCCGTGTTCTATGGTGCTATGATTACCGAAGGCATCGTCGCCTTGATTTGGGCAACGGTAGCCACCTATTTCTTTCACGAGAACGGCATGGGACTAAGCGATGCTTCCGTTGTGGTGTTCGACATCAGCAAAGGCTGGTTGGGCACCGTGGGCGGAGTGTTGGCCATCCTTGGGGTGGTGGCCGCGCCCATTACCAGTGGCGATACGGCTTTCCGTTCGGCACGTCTTATTGTGGCCGATTTCTTGGGGCTTGAGCAGAAGTCCATTCGTCGGCGTCTTTACATCTGCGTGCCGATGTTTGCCGTTGCTACGGCTTTGTTGCTTTATAGTCTGAAAGATGCCGATGGTTTCCAGACCATTTGGCGTTATTTCGCTTGGGCCAACCAGACGTTGGCAGTCTTTACACTTTGGGCGGTGACGGTGTGGTTGGTGCGTACTAAGCCGGGGTTGACGTTCGGTGTGACCGGACTTCCTGCCATCTTTATGACCGTGGTATGTACCACCTATATCTGCATAGCTCCCGAAGGCTTCCGCTTAGGCGCGGGTAGTGTAGGGCCTGTCGCGTTGGCGGCATTGGTTATTACCGTCGTTTGGTTTGCCATTTGGTATCATAAGGAAAGGAAGGGGAAAAAATGAAGCGTATGAAGAAGTCCACCGCCATTTTGCTCGTGTTGTTTATCTACATCACGGCAACGGCCGCTTATTTCCTGCCTCGTAATGCGGACATCAGCGAGGTGGAGAAATGGATAGCCGTAGGAGTTTCCTATGGCATCTTGGCTGCGCTTTGGTGGGTACTGAAGCATAATAAGAAATTGTAAAATAGAAAAAGTCAGAGATGAAAAAAATCTTGTTGGCGTTATGCTTGCTTGCGACCACTATGGTCGCTCAAGCACAGTTTGAGAAAGGAAAATGGTTCATCAATCCGTCTGTCACGGGACTGAACCTATCATACAATACGGATACTGACAAAGCAAACTTCGGCTTGGAGGCCAATGGGGGTGCATTTGTGGCGAACAACATAGCCTTGTTGCTGAACGTAGGAGCCAACTGGGTAGGTGGGGGCGATGATACCTACAAGTTGGGCGTGGGAGGCCGTTATTATTTTGATGCCGTGGGTATCTACCTGGGTGTCAATGTCAATCTGCGTCACTGGGACTTGGTCGGCCCTCATAATCAGACGCGTTTGGGATTTGGCGCGGAAGCCGGCTACGCCTTCTTTCTCTCGCGTACGGTGACCCTCGAACCAGCCGTTTATTGGGACATCAACAAAGACCGCTCCGAATTAGGGCTGAAGCTTGGCTTCGGATTCTACTTCTGAAAAAAGACTCCCCCCCGCCAGACTGTCCGAGAAGTCATCAAGCTCTTTCATTTTATTTTGCAACCGCAGATGACACGGATGACGCAGATTTTTTCATTTTTAGGAGTAATAAGAAGGAGTTGTGCCTTCGGCAGGAGTCAAAGGGAGTTAAAAGCCGATCCCTTTTTCTATTGGCCTATAACTCCGGGCGAAGCCCTAACTCCTTTTAACTCCCGATAACTCCTTAAAAGAATAAAATCCGTGTTATCTGTGTCATCTGCGGATGAAAAATGTCTTTTGGGATCAGTATAAGAGTTCTCGGATAACCCCCCGCATATGCAGGTAAGTTGTTTCTCATTGCGACTTACAAGTCTTTCAGCAGCACTTGTCCCGCATGTCGGCAGTACTCTTCCTTGGCCTTCATTAGCATTTGCCATTGACTGCTGTAGGCGTGTTCCTTGTCTATCTTGAAATCTTCGGAGCCATGCGTGTCCAGACGGTCGAGGAGGGTCGCGGCGTTCAGGCTGTTGATATCTATGGAAGGTTGGTAGGAAAGGGATTCACTTTTTTCATCCGTACTAACCTCATGAACCAACCCTACTTCTTCCAATTCGTCCAAGATGCGTCGGGTCAGTCGGATAGGAATTTCTCCCTCTTCGGACAACTCTTCGGCGGTGTAGGGAGGAGTGCCGGCGGCAAAGCGTTTGGCGATGAGCGACATGATAAGCACGGCTACAAAGTCGTGGTAACGTCGGCTGATGTTGCGTGTGTCGGCATCGAAGCTGAAGTTGCGGATGTTCTGTCCAGCATAAGTTAGTTGGGCGCCAAAAAGACAGATGGTCCATGAGATTTGTAACCATAGCAATAATAAGGGTAGGGCGGCGAAGCTACCATAGATGGCATTGTAGCGCGACACCCACAACTGGCCGCTGATGTAGAGGAACTGGAAGAACTGATAGGCCGTACCTGCCAGGATACCCGACACCAAGGCGTGTTTGAATTTCACCTTCGTGTTGGGCATGAAGATGTAGAGGGCCGTGAACATGCACCATGTCAACACAAAAGGAATGAGCCGTATGAAGAACTTCCCGATAGGAGCCAGCAGGGCATAGTCGTCGATGTGCTTCAGTACGGTGGCGGAAAAGATGGAGAGACCTCCCGAAAGCACCAGCAAGACGGGAATGAGGAGCAACATGGAACAATAGTCGGTAATGCGTCGGTACATGCTTCGGGGCTTCTTCACCTGCCAGATGCGGTTGAAAGTGATTTCCATGCTGTTAATCAGGTTGAGCACCGAATAGAACAACAGGATGAGGCCCACGCCGATGAATACTCCGTTCTTGGTTTGTGCCAGGTATGTGTTGACTGTTTCCAGTATGACCGTACTCGCTTCGCCCATGCCGCTGAGCCCTTCTTGGATTTGCTGTTCGATGATATTGTCGAACCCGAATCCCCTCGCGATGGCGAACACTACGGCCAAAATGGGAATGATGGCTATCAGTGTGCTATAGGTCAGGGCGGCCGCTTTATTGGCCAGCCGGTCTTTGGTGAAGCGGGTAATGCAGAGGTAGATAGTCTTGATGATGTTATAGAGTGAAAAGGTCGTCTTGGTGACCTCATCCTCGGTGATACGCCAGATGTCGTAGGTGAGGAATTTCCAAAGAGCTGCGATTCGTTTGTTCATCAGTCAATGTGCTAATATGGTAAGTAATGAATCATATTTAGTTTATGCCATATTGGGAGTTATCGGAAGTTAAAGGGGGTTATGCCTCCGGCAGGAGTTAAAAGCCGATAGAAAAAGCTATTGGCCTCTAACTCCCTTTAACTCCCTGAAATAACTACCTATAACTCCTATAACTACAAATGATATCAATTAATTCTGTACACTTACTTATAAAAAAAGCAGCCGACCTATAAGCCGGGTTCTGTTCTCCGTCCGTAGGCGGAGTGCCTGTCATTTATCTGCGCCGTATGTCGCCATACGGCTTTAGCGGTCTACCCTCCGACATCGAGCGAGCCACTCTTCTTGCGCCGGTTTACATGACCTTACAACTCCTAAGACGCACAGCGCTTGTGTCGCCACAAGCCTGGTGGGCTCTTACCCCGCCTTCTCACCCTTACCGGTTTGTAGGCCGGCGGTTGTTTTCTTCTGCGTTGCTCAGCCCGCGCGGACAGCGTTCTGTTAGGAAGTAGTATTCTCTGTGTTGCCCGGACTGGCCTCCCGTGCCTAAGCGCGAGCGACAAGCCGGTCTGCTGCTTATGGCTGCAAATTTAGACAAAAATTGCGACTTATGTGTCGGTCGTATAAGAAAAAGTCAAGATTACCCCATTTTTCCCTACGCCAAAGAGGATTATCCTATTTTCAAAAGAGGATTAATATATGATAGAAAAAGTAAGTAAGCTGACTTTGCTAAGACAGCTTACTTACTTTGCCAAGTATTATTTGATACTTGGGCATTTATCCTATAATACTTTAGTAGGCGAATAACGGATAGTCGGCCATTTTCTTGTTGACACGGGCACGAACCTCGGCGATGACCTGCTCGTTGTCGACGTTGGAAAGTACGGTCTCTATCATCTCGGCGATTTCGAGCATCAAATCTTCCTTGGCGCCGCGCGTAGTGATGGCAGGCGTGCCCAAACGGATGCCGGAAGTTTGGAAAGCTGAGCGAGTATCGAAAGGTACCATGTTCTTGTTCACTGTAATGTCGGCAGATACCAACGCTTTTTCGGCTACCTTACCGGTCAGGTCGGGATATTTCGAACGTAAATCTACCAGCATGGAGTGATTGTCCGTACCACCGCTGACAATCGTAAATCCACGATCCATCAAGGCTTGTGCCAAGGCGGCGGCATTCTTCTTCACTTGCAGGGCATATTCTTTCCATTCGGGTTGCAGAATCTCGTTGAAAGCTACGGCTTTGGCGGCGATGACGTGCTCCAACGGTCCTCCCTGTATGCCGGGGAATACAGCCGAGTCGAGCAATTGGGACATCATCTTGATTTCACCTTTCGGAGTCTTCTTGCCCCAAGGGTTGGGGAAGTCCTTGCCCATTAAGATAATACCGCCACGAGGTCCACGCAATGTCTTGTGGGTGGTAGAAGTCACGATGTGGGCGTACTTCACGGGATTGTCCAGCAAGCCGGCGGCAATAAGTCCGGCAGGGTGAGCCATGTCAATCATCAGGATGGCACCTACTTTGTCGGCAATCTCGCGCATACGCTTGTAGTCCCATTCGCGTGAGTAGGCCGAGCCACCACCGATAATCAGTTTTGGTTGTTCGCGCAGGGCGATTTCTTCCATTTGGTCATAGTCCACACGGCCTGTCTCCTTGTTCAGGTTGTACTCGCAAGGATGGTAGATGATGCCGGATGTGTTGACTGCCGAACCGTGGGACAAGTGTCCGCCGTGGGCTAAGTTCAGTCCCATGAATTTGTCACCCGGATTCAACACGGCTAAGAATACAGCTGCGTTGGCTTGTGCGCCCGAGTGGGGTTGTACGTTGGCCCATTCGGCATCGAAGATTTTCTTGATGCGGTCAATGGCCAGTTGCTCACTTTGGTCTACTACCTCGCAACCGCCATAATAACGCTTGCCCGGATACCCCTCGGCATATTTGTTGGTGAGGCAGGATCCCATGGCCTGCATTACTTCATCACTTACAAAGTTCTCAGAAGCTATCAGCTCGATGCCTTTCAGTTGGCGCTGATGTTCTTTCTCGATGATGTCGAAAATCAAATTGTCTCTTTTCATGCGCTTATTAGTGTTATATAGATATTAAATATGATTGTTCCCTGACTTTTTATAACGCCACAAAAGTAAGTTAAATAAATGAGATAATGGCTTTCTCGCTTTAAAAAAACACGCCGAATGAAAAACTTAGCACATTATCCCTTCGGTGGAAGCGTATTTCATTGTCGGGAATCTCCTCTCCAGGTGACGGGGGGAGTTCGGGCGAGGTGTAGGCTATCTTTTTGGAGATGTTGTGCAGGCCGATGTCATAACGGAAGTCGAAGAAGATGCGCGATATGGTGATGGCCACGCCCAATGTGAAGTTCAGGTTGAAGGGGTACAGCGTTTCCTTCATATTCTCCAAATTGAAGTTGACAAACGTAATGTCGCTTTTCTTGTCCCAGATATAACGAATCTTGGGTCCGCCGAAGACGGCCAAGCTGTAAGGGCCTTCTTTGACGATGTTGTAGCCATAGATGACCGGAATGTCGATGCTATGGATAGAGGAGGTGATGGAGGCTTGTTCGAGAGGGGTGTTCTCGGGAACGCCTTCGGCTTGGGGCTTGTCAAAGAGGATGTTGCAGCGGTTGACATTGTAGGATATTTCCGGCTGGATGAAATGGCGGTCGAAATTTATCCGCATGAAGACAGAGGCGAAGTAACCTATTTTATAGTTGTTCTGTACTTCTGTGATTTCCTGTCCGTTGATGCTGAAATCAGACACCAAGAACAAGGATGCGGTAAATCCTCCTTTGACACCAAAGTTGACGGAGTGCTCGTGCGGAGGTTGGGCATGTGCCGTGTCTGGCAATTGTATGACGGATACGGGGATGGTGTCGGTATGGTACACGGTGGCTTCTGCCCGCAAGGATGCGGGCAAGCAGAGTGCTGCGCTCCATACCAAGAAAAGTTTCCATCCTTTCATATTCATTCTCGCGTCTGTTTCTTTTCTACGGACCAACCGAATTTTCCTATTTTCTCGCCCAGTTCGTAGTAACCTCCGTGGACGTAGACCAGCGGGTTGGTTTCAGCCAGTTCGAACTTTCCGCTTTGGGGATTCAGATTGTCCTTTTCGGCACGGACGTTTACTACATCGGCTATGAACATGTCGTGCGAGCCTAACGACAAGATTTCCTTGACCCGGCATTCGATGCACAAGGGCGACTCTTCGATGAGAGGGGCACGCACCACGGTACATTTGCCCGGAGTCAAGCTCATTTCTTGGAACTTGTTGTAGTCACGTCCCGAGCGTACGCCGCACCAATCGGTAGCCCGCGCCATTTTCTTTGTGGTGAGGTTGATGACAAACTCCATATTGCGCCGGATAATGTCGTACGAATGGCGTTCGGGGCGTACGGAGATGTAGCACATGGGCGGGTTGGTGCAGATGGTGCCCGTCCACGCTACGGTCAGTATGTTGTATTCCTCCGGTGTGCTTCCGCAACTCACCAATACGGCGGGTAGGGGATATATCATTGTCCCAGGTTTCCAGTCTTCTTTCATAATAGTTTATCAGGTTGTGTTGTCAGATTTTTCAGCCGCAGATGACGCAGATAACACGGATTTCTAGAGGGGCTTTGCCCCAATCCTTGTCATAGGTAGAAAAAAGAATATAAAATCTGCGTCATCCGCGTCATCTGCGGCTGAAAAATGAACATATACATTGTTTTTACAGTATCGTAATGTTTTCCCTGGTCTGCTCCTTCTCGCAATAGTGGCACTTGATGACGCATTTGTCTTTGTCTATCACGTGGAAGAAGGTGGGCATGGGCTCATTGTTGGTGATGCACTTCGGGTTGGCACACTTCACGATGCCATGCAGCTCGTCGGGCAGCCGCAATTCCCGCTTTTCTACCACCTCGTAGTTGCGGATGATGTTCAGCTTTACATTGGGAGCCACTACGGCAATGCGGTTTATTTCATCGTCACAGAAGAACTTGTCCGCTATCTTGATGATGCCTTTCTTCCCCAGTTTCTTGCTGTTCAGGTTGAAGCCGATGGTAATGTTGTTGCTCATATGCTCCAAGCCGAGGAGGGACACTACGGTGAATAATTTTTCCGCAGGGATATGGTCGATGACGGTGCCGTTCTCCAAAGCGGCTACCTGCAATTCTTTTTTATCGTTGGTCATGATTCTTCTTCTTTATATATTATATATAGAGGTGTCACTCACTTTGCTTAACTTTGTTCAGGTCAATGCCAAGCACATCGCACAGGATTGCTTCGCGGGCATAGAGCCCGTTTTGCGCTTGCTGGAAATAATAAGCCTTGGGGTTGTCGTCCACGTCGTAGGCTATCTCGTTGACACGGGGCAGGGGATGGAGGATGCGCAGGTTGGGACGTGTATGCTCCAGCATCTTGTTGCGTAGGATATAGACATTCTTCACCCGTTCGTATTCCATCAAGTCCGTGAAGCGCTCGCGTTGCACGCGCGTCATATAGAGGATGTCGGCATCGGCAATCTCTTCTTCGGTGAAGTCCGAGTGCTCGATGTAACGGATGTTGTGCTCTTGGCAATAAATCTTATATTCTTCGGGCATCTTCAGTTCTTCGGGCGCAATGAAATGGAAGGTCGGATTGAAGTGGCGCATGGCCATTAGCAGAGAGTGTACCGTGCGCCCGTACTTCAAGTCGCCCACCAAGTAGATGTTCAGGTTCTCCAATGTACCTTGCGTTTTGTAGATGGAGTAGAGGTCCAACATCGTCTGCGAAGGATGTTGATTCGCGCCGTCACCGGCGTTGACAATGGGTACGTCGGTCACTTCGCTGGCATAGCGGGCGGCTCCTTCCAGATAGTGGCGCATCACGATGATGTCCGCATAATTGCTCACCATCTTGATGGTGTCCTTCAGTGTCTCCCCTTTCGACGAACTGGTCGCCTTGGGGTCGGAGAAACCGATGACCCGTGCACCCAGCCGGTTGGCCGCTGTCTCGAAGCTGAGCCGTGTGCGCGTGGAAGGCTCGAAAAATAGGGTTGCTACTACCTTTCCGTCCAGGATATGACGGTTGGGACGTTCTTCAAATTGCTTTGCCATTTCAATCATGTAGAGGATTTTTTCCTTCGAATGCTCGGCAATGGTCACTAAACTTCTGTTTTCCATATCGTTTGGGTAAGTTTTATCTTTTCGAGAGTGTAAAGTTAGGCATAATTTGCGGGATGGGGAAATTCTTGGGTAAGTTTTTCTATAGGTTTTTTCTAAAAAGTATGGAATCATGTCGAAAATAAAAACGAAAATACATACCTTTGCCCAATCTATAGAAATATTTGAAAACTCGTATACCGAATCATGATAAAGAAAGTCGTTATTGCACTCTGGATTCTGTTGGCCATCCTCGTGTTGGCGTGTACATTGATATTTGTTTCTATTTCAAAAGGTTGGATAGGCTATATGCCTCCCGTGGAAGATTTGGAAAACCCCAATTATAAGTTTGCGACGGAGGTTATGTCGGCCGACGGGGAATTGCTGGGCACGTATTCATTCAACGAGGACAACCGTATCTATGTGGGTTATCAGGACTTGTCGCCTTACGTGATAAACGCGTTGATCGCAACGGAGGACGTGCGCTTTGCCGAGCATTCGGGTATTGATGCCAAGGCCTTGTTCCGTGCCGTGGTGAAGCGTGGCATCTTGATGCAGAAGAATGCCGGAGGTGGCAGCACCATCACTCAGCAACTTTCCAAGCAACTCTATTCGCCCAGTGCGGAGAGTACCATGGAACGTCTCTTCCAGAAGCCTATCGAGTGGGTGATAGCCGTCAAATTGGAACGGTATTACACCAAGGAAGAAATCCTCACGATGTATCTGAACAAGTTTGATTTCTTGAATGGTGCCGTAGGTATCAAGACAGCTTCGAACACTTATTTTAATTGCGAACCCCGTGACCTGAAGGTAGAAGAGGCGGCCACATTGGTAGGTATGTGCAAGAATCCGTCCTTGTACAATCCCGTACGCTTCAACGAACGGACGCGCGGAAGGCGTAACGTAGTACTTGACCAAATGCGCAAAGCCGGTTATCTGACGGATGCGGAATGCGACTCCCTACAGGCGCTTCCGTTGGAGTTGCGTTACAAGCGAACGAACCATAATGAGGGACTTGCCACCTACTTCCGCGAGTATCTGCGCGGAGTGATGACTGCCAAGAAACCCGACAAATCCAAATATCGCGGCTGGCAGATGCAGAAGTTTTACGAGGATTCGTTGGATTGGGAGACTAACCCCTTGTTTGGTTGGTGTGAGAAGAACCGTAAGAACGACGGAAGCAAGTATAACCTTTACACCGATGGGCTGAAGATTTACACCACCATCGACTCGCGTATGCAACAATATGCCGAAGAGGCCGTGACGGAGCATTTGAAAGAACTTCAAACCTACTTCTTTAAGGAGAAGAAAGGGCGCAAGAAAGCTCCCTACAGCTTCCGCCTGACGCAAGAACAAGTGGACGAAATCCTGATGCGCAATATCCGTCAGACGGATCGTTACCGTTCGATGAAGAAACATGGCTCGTCGGAGGCCGAAATTATGAAGGCGTTCAATACGCCCCACGAGATGTCCGTCTTCAGTTGGGCAGGCGAGGTGGATACGGTGCTTTCGCCGCTCGATTCCATCCGTTACTACAAACACTTCCTGCGGGCAGGCTTTATGTCGATGGATCCCCGGAGCGGACATGTGAAGGCTTACGTGGGTGGCCCCAATTATCATTATTTCAAGTATGACATGGCTATGGCAGGACGTCGGCAGATAGGCTCAACCATGAAACCTTACGTTTATTCGTTGGCTATGGAGAACGGATTCTCGCCTTGCGACGAAGCACGCCACGTGTCTTACACTTTGTTGGATGAGAACGGTATCCCTTGGACACCGCGCAACACGAGCAAGAAACGTCTCGGTGAGATGGTGACCCTAAAGTGGGGTTTGGCCAATTCGGACAATTGGATTACGGCCTACCTGATGAGCAAGCTCAATCCTTACGAGCTGAAGAGGCTGGTGCAGAATTTCGGGGTACGCAACAAGGAAATCGTGCCCAGTGTATCGCTTTGCCTCGGCCCTTGTGAAATATCGGTGGGCGAGATGGTGAGCGCTTACACCGCTTTTCCCAACCGGGGCATTCGTGTAGCGCCTCTCTTTGTGACTCGTATAGAGGATAACGAAGGGAATCTGCTTGCCACTTTCTCTCCGGAAATGAACGAAGTCATCAGCACATCGAGTGCCTACAAGATGTTGGTCATGCTTCGTGCCGTGGTCAATGAAGGCACGGGTATGCGTGTACGCCGTTTGGGCATAGAGGCCGATATGGGTGGCAAGACCGGAACGACCAACAACAACTCCGATGGTTGGTTCATGGGTTTCACTCCGTCCTTGGTGTCCGGATGCTGGGTAGGAGGCGAGGATCGCGATATTCACTTCGACACTATGCTTCACGGACAGGGTGCTTCTATGGCGTTGCCCATTTGGGTGAAGTACATGCAACGCGTGTTTGCTGACAAGACGTTGGGCTACGACCCCGAAGAGACCTTCCAACTTCCCGAAGATTACGACCCTTGTGCCACAACGGAGGTGGAAGAGGAAAGTTTTGTGGTAGAGCCTAATCCCAGTATGGGGCTGGACGATTTGTTCAATTAGTGTGATGAAGTATGTCGTAAGCATCGGGAGCAATGAGTGCCAACGGGAGAATATGCCCTTGGCACGCAGGCGTCTGACGGAGCTTTTTGCCGACATCCGTTTTTCGCATGAGGAGGAGACCATTCCCATCCGCCTGCATCGCTCTTGTATGTTTGCCAATCAAGTGGCATGCTTCCATTCCGACTTGCGTCCCGAAGAAGTGCGCGCCCGCTTAAAGGACATTGAGCGTGAAGCGGGGCGGAGTCCGGAGGACAAACTTAGGGAGATTGTGAAACTGGACATCGACTTGCTGATGTGCGGAGATTGTGTCTTGAAGCCCGAAGACTGGGAGCGCGAGTACGTGCAAGAGGGATTGAATTACTTGAAAATGCATTCATTATAATCAAGAAAAAAGAATTGATCCATACCAAATGATAGATAGAACCTTTCAACCCCCGGTGTGCGAGCCGGAAGATTTTTCGATACAACGTCCGGAG
>CALUIQ010000040.1 GCA_944320735.1 uncultured Bacteroides sp.
TAGGCATTCAAAGTTTTGACCAGCTCATAGAAGACGGTTATACATATGTAGACAAGACGGCATTGATATACCAATTGGTTAGAAGTGGAAAGATTTATTTCTTGGGCCGTCCCCGACGGTTCGGGAAGAGTTTGTTAGTCTCCACGCTGAAGAATTATTTCTTGGGGCGGAAGGAACTGTTCAAGGGGCTTGCCATCGACCAACTGGAAACGGAATGGGCGGAATATCCCGTGTTCCACATTGACTTCAACGGCTCCGTCTTTGTCTCACCGGGAAAGTTGGACGAAATACTGAACGGCACAGTTTCCACCTGGGAAAAGGAATATGGGCGTGACACAACGTTCGAAGACGTGGGCAAACGTTTCGCTTACGTCCTCAAGCAAGCCCACAAGCGGCACGGTCGGCGTTGCGTGGTGCTTATCGACGAATATGACAAACCCATTCTCGACGTGCTGGACACGGGAGTGAAGATACAGAAGGACGGTCAGGAGTGGCCGTTGGAGGACTGGAACCGCGAACTGATGAAAGGCTTCTATTCCGTATTCAAGGCGGCGGACGAGGACCTGCAATTCGTCCTGCTCACCGGAGTGACCAAATTCTCGCAAGTGAGCGTGTTCAGCGGGTTCAATCAACCGATGGACATCAGCATGGACAGCCGGTACGAAGCCTTGTGCGGCATCACGCAAGAAGAACTGGAGCATTATTTCTCCGAACCCATCCAAACGATGGCGGATAGCTTCGCCCTGTCGATAGATGAAATGAAGGAACTGCTGAAACAGAAATATGATGGTTACCATTTCTCAGAAAAAATGACGGACATCTACAATCCATTCAGTTTGTTGAATTCCTTCGCCCAACAAAGATTGGACGATTATTGGTTCCGTAGCGGCACGCCTTCCTACCTGCTTCGCCTGCTGAACCATTCGGAAGAGAACTTGGACGAGCTGACCAACCGATATTATGAACCGCAAGAATTCGTAGACTACAAGGCAACGGTAGAGAAGCCATTGCCCATGATTTACCAAAGCGGGTACCTCACCATCAAAGACTACAAACCACGTCGGGGCACATTCTTGCTCGATTTCCCCAACAATGAAGTAAAAGCTGGATTTGTGTCGTTGGTGGCCTCGGAATATCTGAAGCCTCAAAAACAAAGTGTCAACAGTTGGCTGCAAGATATCTTGGACGCCTTGGAAGACGGAAAGCCCGACACACTACGCCAACTGTTCACTTCGTTCCTTGCCGACATACCCTACACTATGCGACGCAAAAACGATGAGCGGGAGCGTGAACGCTATTTCCATTACACATTCTACCTCATCTTCCGCCTCGTCAGCGTGTACACGGTCTATACGGAGAAAGAGCAGAGCGAAGGACGGGTGGACTGCATCGTAGAAGTGCCGGACTATGTCTACATCTTCGAGTTCAAGTTGGACGGAACGGCGGAAGAAGCCCTCCGGCAGATAGAAGAGAAAGGCTATGCCCGTCCTTACGAAGGCGACAAGCGCACACTGTATAAGATAGGTGTCAGTTTCTCCTCTCAAACAGGGACGGTGGAGCAGTGGGAGTGGATCTAAATAATTTAATCAAGAAAAGACAAGGTGTCTACTAATACAGCACCATTTGTTGGAGAAGTGTCTACTGACTTAGTTTATAAAAACAAAAAGTGTCTAGTGAAATCAGGAAAAGACATATATTACTTCGCCATCGCAGTATATATTACTTTACCATTGAAGTATATATTACTTTGCCATTAAAGTACATCTTTGAAAAAAGGATGCCGAACTCCGGAGCTTTCGTTCCGGAGCGGCATCCTTTTGCTTAAATGCTATGAAGCTAAGTTTATTGTTTCTCTACCGTACAATAGATATTGTTGGAAGTTGTGCGGCTGGCGTAGAGGGTGATGGTATAAGTACCTGCCTCGTCCACTGCGATGTCGGCACCATCTTGTGACAGATTGTCTGTCGTGCCACCCAAGTTAATAGCCCAATCACCATTAACACGGAACTTGAAGACACCGGCAACCAAATCGACCGTCACTGTCCAGCAATCATTAGTAGCATCATAAGCCATCTCGGTATCGGCGTCCCAACCACTAGGAGTGGCAGAACCAATGATACCCATCTTCTCTATCAACGTTGCGGTCAATGAACCGGTAGACAAATCCGCTACTAAATAATAATAGCCTGCTGTCGCAATATTGATATTTGATCCTTCACCTTGCACAATGCCTTCGCCCAATGTCGTAAAGTCGGCAAAGTTATATTCGCCATCATCCCAGTTGCGGTGCTTAGTGAACTTGAAATCACCGTCCACATAACTAAAGCCTGTGTAAACTCCGTCAAAGTTCGGCGAACGCAAAGAGGCTGCGGTTTCCGGACTCCAAGCCGGATTACCTACAACGTAAACAAATTCTCCATAATCCACATGAAGCGTCACGCTTAAAGATATATCCGCAGATACCGTCATTACCGAACCGTCCGCTTGTATCAATCCCGTAACGACACCGGCCAGCGTACGTTCTACCGGAGCCTGACCATATAAAGCGACAACCGCATTCTTCAAATCCTCCACACTTGCTTTCGCCTCCAGTGTAACCGGAATGTTCTGCGTGCCGTCCAGCACCAATTCATATCCTACCACCTTATCTTCCTCACCCATCGTTACAGAGGGAGTAAATAACACCAACGAGTCTGTAGTCACTTCCGCCATGTCGATAGGCGAAGCCGCGGTAGCCGTCAGCGAAACACTACGGGCTTCTTCCTGCTCAAAGCCTTGGGGAGCCGCCCAATCATCGTAATCGCCTTTGCAACCGACAAATGTCAAAGCCGCCAAGGTCAGTACATATAATGCTTTCTTTTTCATAAACGTTCTTTTTATAGGTTTGAAAGGGAGGATGTCTTAACAGGAAGAGCATCCTCCGCTAAATGTTATTCTATTGTATAGAAATGATAGTAACCGGTAATATCATTAAAGATAATGAGATACTTGCCTGCCGTAACCGGAATATTAGAACCATTCTGAGTACCAATACCATAGGGGAACTCAGCGGCACCCCAATTGACACTCCATCCGTCACCACCGTCATCGGCTGCTCCAATCTTGAACTTAGCCGTCGTATCACCGCCTGTAGCATCCAGTTCATACTTCCAGACATGATTATTGTCAGGTGTCGCCTTATTGACAGGTTCCATTGCGGCGTCTTTCCACTCGTTAAAGTCACCTTGTATCTGAATATGGTAAACACTCGGTGCATCCGTAACGGCTTCAACGGTCAATTCGTCCGTTTCCGTATTCAGCGTAATCGTATAATATCCGTCAGAGGGAACTAACAAGTTCTTCGCTGCGCCATCGTTCTTAACCGGATTGTCAATACCGTCAGCACCGCTGTTACCCCACTGATTGTCCCAACCGCCGGGAGTCATCACCAACTTGAATCCTTGATTGGCGAGGAAGTAACCTGTATAAGTCAAGAGGCCCTTTCCAGTCGAAGCATTGTATTCATAACCGGCAACCAAAGACATCGGAACTAAATTCACTCCTATACCGTCAGCTGTATTGTCCCAACTGCCATCACCTATGCAGCCACCTACCAGATACCACATTTCAGGTTCAGCTTCACTCAGTTCGGTATAATAAGGAGCGACCGTCAACTGAATGGTATTAGAGAAGCATTCGTAACCGGAATACAGCACAGCTCTCATGCGGACATAAATGGTCAACGTTTCCGGCACATCTTCTTCCGCATACTCACCCATTTGCATAATGGCACGGTCTACCAAATTGGCGGCCGCCTTATATTCCGCTTTATTCACAAAGCCATCCAATTCCACGAACACCGGAGCAGCCTCTTCATCAGTCGGATTTTCCCATGTATCGGTCAGCGAAACCTGTGCATAATAACTCACCGCAGCCGTATATCCGTAGTCCGGCTGGCTGTATGTGAAACTAATCGAGTCCGTCCGCTCCAAGTCGTACACATTGCCCGCCAAAGCCGGTGTGTTCAGTTCAAAACCGCTTGGCTGCTGCACAACGGGATTGGAGTCATTGTCATCCTCACAAGAGAAAAATCCCAAGGTAAGGACTCCTAATAAGGAAGCAAATAATATCTTTTTCATATTCATTTTCTTTATTGGTTTAATTAATAGCCCGGATTTTGACTCAAATTACTATTGTTAGCAATTTCGTTGACAGGCAACGGATAGATGTTCATATAAGCAGGGAACTGGTTTCCGGAATAAGTTCCACCCATCCATTCCCAACGATAGGCAGCCTGTCCGCCAAACTTACCGAAACGAATCAAGTCCATACGACGACGACCTTCCATCCAAAACTCACGACTCCACTCATCACAAATATCATCCAACGAATAACTGCTTTGTCGGCTGGCATTGGCACGGTCTCTCAATGCGTCAATTTTCTCTTTCGCGTCCGTATTACCCACCGTACCGTTCAGGCGAACCGAAGCCTCCGCATACGTCAGATAAGCCTCAGCAATACGCATCAACGGCAGGTCTGTATTGACAAAGCCCGGGTCGTTATTGCTGGCACCCGTAGAGTTCACATTGCGGAACTTTACGCAATTGAAACCATATTTCTCGTCTGTACTTTCATCTTCAATGCTCTCATTCAAACCGTAGCCATAGAATAACGCACGATCGTCCCCCGCTTGAGCAAGGAAATCGGATAATACACTTGTTTGCGGCGCACCATTGGGGAAGAATTTTTCAATCAGTTGTTTACGGAGGCGAATACATTTACCCCAACTGTTATCAACGCCCGATGGAGCATAAGACAACATCGTAGCATCTTTGTTACTATAACTACCCTGAACCAAGAACTGTGTACCACCATGGCTCTTGGTATTCTCATCGTCAAACATACCGACCATGATATTTTCATACTGTGCGCCATTTGAGTTATTATCTGACAAGAACAACATCTGGTAAGGCGAATAAACTTCACCCGTAGCAGGATTGGTCGCACCCGTCGTATTCAAATGATAATAACCGTTTTCAATAACCCTCTCAGCATACGTCATGGCATCTTGCCAACGTGCCGTGCCTGTATAGACCTCCGCGTTAAGATACAAGCGGGCCAGAAGCAGCCAAGCGGCCACACGGTCCACACGACCATACGTATTCTGTCCGGGCTGAGCCATCACATCCGCACAAGCCAACAATTCGCTCTCTATATAATCGAATAACTGCTGGCGGTTATACCCAATAGGAGCATCTATAGAAACTTCTTCCGTGAAAGCTCCCTGTCCATAGAAATCCATTATATAGTAATAGTTCAAAGCACGGATGAAACGCACTTCCGCATTGCGCATCTCTTGGTCTGCCGCACCCGATGCTTCCGCCAAATAGAAATTACAAAGCGTAATGGTGAAATACAAACGGTAATACATGGCCGCTGAAAACACACAGCTTTCACCCCATGAGTTGTGCAACAGTTCCGGAATACCGGCATCGGTTGACCATACCCAATGTACTTCATCAGAAGTAAACTCATTCAGATAGAATAGCGTACGGAAGAAGTCACTACGTCCTTCGTCCACATCGTCCAAGTCAGGATTACCATCCGGACCGGTCAATCCGGTCAAGGAAAACGAGGCATACACCTTATTAAATAGTGCGTCCTGATTTAATTCCGTATTTTTTTGCGGGTCAATGGACTCCACATCCAAATCGCCTATACACGATGTAACCCCTAATCCCAAAAGCAGGGCCGCACCATACAGAAAAGATTTCAATCTATTTATTTTCATAATTCTTCGTTTTATTGATTAGTTAGAAATTGAGCGACAAACCGAAAATGCCTGTGAAAGGACGCGGATAAATGTTTCCATCATATCCGCCACTGATTTCCGGATCAATACCCTTGTACTTCGTAATGGTAAATACGTTTTGCACGGTGGCGTAGACACGACCGCCAATCTTGCCAAACAACTTGTCGAAACTATAGCCCAATGTAATATTGTCACATTTCAAGAACGAAGCGTTCTGGATGAAATAGTCGGACAAGGCATCCGTTGTAGATACATAAGCCCAGTTCTTGTCCATACCCATTGTCAACACATTGTGCCAACTGTCACCATTATACAAACGGTCTACAGAAGTATTCGAGTTGTTTGCTTCTACGGCATTGTAAGCGTAGTTACCCAGGCTGGCACGTAAAGAAAAACTAAAGTCCCAATTCTTATACATCAACTTGGAAGTAAGACCCATCATCACATCAGCGTCAGCCTTCTTGTAGAAATAACGGTCGTTGTTGTTGATAACGCCATCGCCATTGCGGTCTACAAATTCACCTTCTATAGGTTGTCCGTTCTCATCATATACTTGCTGGAATGTATAATAAGCGGAAGCGGGTTGTCCCACCGCATAGGCCTGTATACCATCCGAACCACTGTCACCTACGGCCAATCCGCCATGCAGAATTTTGTAATCACTATCATTGCCAGCCACCAATTCATCAATTTCGTTATCATTGTACGTAAAGTTGAAGCCCAGTTCCCAACTCCAATCCGTAGTCTGAATGGGTCGTGCAGTAACAGAAAACTCCAGACCTTGATTATGTAAACCACCAATGTTACTCGTCACTCTATTCCTAAAATTAGTACCAGCAGACACAGCTACTGTATTGATCAAGTCAGTTGTCTTACGATAGTAGTAATCAATATTAGCTGTCAAACGGTCGTTGAAGAATCCCAAATCAATACCGGCATTGTACGTCGTGGTCTTTTCCCATGTCAAACGTGTATTGTAAGCATCGGGACGGATGGTGCTGCCATTACCTACTATCGGGTAATAAGCACCTTGACTATTATTAGAATAGGTCGTTATATAATAATAATCATTGATGCCCTCCTGCTGACCGGTCATACCCCAACCTAATCTCAGTTTCATATCACTCACCGCATCCACATCTTTTAAGAATGCCTCATTCTTGATTTTCCAACCGATGGCTGCTGAAGGGAAGTAGCCCCAACGTTCATCCTTATGGAAACGGGAAGAACCATCGGCACGCATCGTGAAAGTAAACAGATAACGGTCCAAAAGGGAGTAGTTGGCACGTCCAAAGAATGATACCAGGTAATTTTCCGTCTTATAAAGCGTATTTTGAGAAGGGTTATAAAGTTCACCCGGCGTATTAAGGTTTGTTTCCGGATAAGTACCATAGTAATAATAGTCCGTTTCTTTGTGGAAGTGCTGCCACTCGTAACCGGCCATCACATCGAAGTTATGGTTTTCATTAAACTCTTTGATGTATTGCGCATACATGTTCAGCGAAAGGTTATATGTATCCTGTGTATTCCACCCTTGGTTACCAAAGTAATAATTGTCCGGATTGTAACGGCTATACCATTTGTTACTTTCACCGCTCTTCAAGTCCATACCCGCATTCACGTGCAAATGCAAATCTTCAAAACCATGAATCTTATAATCCAATTCCAAATTTCCATTCAACTGCTTACCTTTCCCCTTATCGGTTGCAGAGTTCAGCAAAAGCATCGGATTGTCAGCCGCCAAAGATTGCGGTTCAAATAACCAATCCGGGTCAGAATGGTCTACCGCCACATGGTAACTGAAATAGCCTCCAAAGTTATTGTTATAAATAGGATCGTTAATCATCACCGGTTTGGTAGGATCCATAGATGTAGCAGCACCTATCGCTCCTGTCTGCGCATAACTGGTGTTGGCTATCATACCTTTTGCGCTGAAGTTCACCGTCAGATGTTCATCAAAGAAGGTAGGATTCAAATTCAGGCTCAGCGTATAACGCTCGTAATCGGAAGTCTTCAAGATACCTTGTTGGTTGGTATAACCAAAGCTAAGACGATAAGGAAGATTCTTGTAGGCACCGGCAATTGTCACATTGTGGTCGGTACTGATGGCCGTACGATAAATTTGGTCTTGCCAATCCGTATCAGCAAACAAATGTTCTGCGCCGGCAGCAGGTCCGATTCCGGTAATCTTTCCGCTGGCATCCGTGATATACTCGTAGGCACTGTAATAGCCCATGCTTGCATAATAATTGCTTGCCAACCATTCTTCATCAGTCATGCCGGTCTTGCCTTGGATATAATCCATAAACTCCGAGGCATTCAGCACATCCACCTTATTGACCACTTTACTGAACGACACGTTTCCATTGTAGGTAACAGTCGGCTTCATGCCTTTGCGGCCTTTCTTGGTCGTGATAATGATGACACCATTGGAAGCACGGCTACCATAAATAGCTGTGGCCGAAGCGTCTTTCAAAACCGTAAAGCTCTCAATATCGGCAGGGTTTACCAAGTTCAACGGGTTGGACATACCCTGCATACCATAATTATCCATCGCCAAGCCGTCGATAACAATCAACGGGTCATTTGACGCGTTCAGTGACGAACCACCACGAATACGGATGTTGGCACTACCACCCGGCTCACCACCGCTGGTCTGAACGTTCACACCGGCAATCTTACCTTGCATCATGTCTTGGGCGCTTACTTGAAGGCCCTTGTTGATTTCATCCGGCTTGATGGCCGTAACCGAACCGGTCATGTCGCTTTTCTTTGCACGACCGTAACCGATAACCACCACTTCGCTCAGCAGCTCGGTATCATCCTCCAATTTCACGTACACCGTAGGAGCGGCGGCCACTTCAGCCGGTTTATAACCAATGAAAGAGATTTGAAGGGTAGCACCCTGGGGTACGGTCAGCGTAAAGTTACCTTCGAAGTCGGTAATCGTACCGTTGGTGGTATTCCCTTTTTCCACGACATTCGCGCCAATGACTTCCAGCCCCGTGGCATCAACGACATGCCCTTTCACGGTAACTGTCTGTGCATAAGCGCCTACACACAAAAACAACCCTACAAGTAGGGAAAGAATCTTTTGATTGATTCTAAGATTAACTTGCTTCATGCATCTAAAACAATTAAAGTTAACAATAAAATTAATACAATTCACTTCTCACACGCCACATGGAGTGGCCAAAGACTTACAACGGCGGGAGGATGTTTCATGGTATCGATCCAAACGGTCGCCATAAGACTTGAACAAATGTAGGTGTAATATGTGTAACAAAACTATGAAAAAGCGAGAAAATAGCGTAAGAGCAGTGCAAACGATTGCAAACAGTCCACGCCCAATGCTTTCATCTACAATTTACGATTTTGTTAAGTAAGTGTACAGAATTAATCGATATCATTTGTAGGAGTTAAGCCAGCGTGAAACTTCCGTGAAAGATGTATCCTTCACAGCATTTCACTCAAATACAACAGGTTAGAGAAGCGTGAAGGCGTGAAGGAAGAAAACGAAAGACCTACTTTGTGTTTGTAAAGAAGGTCTTTACAACGCTAAAGTCCCTCTTTGGCCACGCCAAGTCCCTCTTTACAAACAAGCCTATGGCTTTATACTGTGTACATTAACCAAACAAGTTCTTTTTTTCATCGTTTCCCATATTAACAAAAGAGGTTTTTTTCGGACGGTCAAACCATAGTGTCTTTCCCAACTTTCACACAGCTCGCTTACTTTGCCAAGTCAGCTTACTTATTTTGCCCTTTCAGTTTACTTACTTTGCCTACGCAACTTGCTTACATAAAATGGGAATTTAGCGCGCGCAAGCGCGCTTGAATGAAGAATTAAGAATGAAGAATTAAGAATTACAGTAATCAACTCCCCTCCTTCCAGAAGGAGGGGAGTTAACTTTCCATTCTTCAGGCACTCAATTCTTCATTCTTAATTCATCATTCTTCATTTCGGGGCTTCGCCCCGCTAAATTATCATTTAATGTGCCGCTTCTTCCCTTTAAATGAGAACGACCTTATGTTTAAATGCAAATAAATGTACGATTTTGTCCTTCATCATCATATATCTGACAGATAATCGCTATATTTGTCCCCAATCATAGAAACAAACCTTTATTCGTAAACATGAAACACTTGGTATATCTCTTGGGAGCGGGGTGGCTCGTATTGAGTTTGCTCCTGTCGTGTGGGGGCAAGGACGCTCCTTTTATCAGTGACGCCGATTATCGTCAACAGGTAGAGGCGGATTTTCTACAGAAGCAAGCGTTGATGCCCGAAGGCAATCTTTTCGCCATTTTCCAAACCAACCTGACGAACTACGAACGCGAGGCGTTGGAGTTCCTTTACGCTTATATGCCGCTGGCGGACATTACGGATTATCCCGGTGACTTCCACTTGATGAATGTCCGTGCCGCCCGGCGTGCCGCTCAAGAGATGCCTTGGGGACAGACGGTGCCCGAAGCCTTATTTCGCCATTTCGTCTTGCCCGTGCGGGTGAACAACGAACCGTTGGACAGTGCCCGCATCGTGTTCTACGAAGAACTGAAGCCGCGTGTGCAGGACAAGTCGATGTACGACGCCATCTTGGAAGTCAACCATTGGTGCCACGAAAAGGCGGTCTACCAGCCCAGCGATGCCCGCACCAGTTCGCCCCTTGCCACTGTGCGCACCGCTTACGGGCGTTGCGGGGAAGAGTCCACCTTCTTAGTAGCAGCCTTACGCTCTATCGGCATACCCGCCCGCCAAGTCTATACGCCCCGTTGGGCGCATACGGACGACAACCACGCCTGGGTAGAGGCCTGGGCGGATGGCAAATGGTACTTCTTGGGAGCTTGCGAGCCGGAGCCGGTGCTCAACTTGGGATGGTTCAACGACCCTGCCGCACGGGGTATGCTGATGCACACCAAGGTCTTTGGACGCTATGAAGGGCCGGAAGAAGTGATGAGCCGCACGCCCGGTTATACGGAGATTAATGTGATTGAGAACTATGCGCCCACGGCTCACGCCACGGTCAGGGTGACCGACGAGACGGGACTGCCCGTACAAGGCGCGCAAGTGGAATTCAAGCTCTATAACTATGCCGAATTCTACACCGTGGCGCGTAAGACGACCGATGCGCAAGGATATGCTTCGCTCACCGCCGGGAAAGGCGATATGTTGGCGTGGGCTTCGCAAGGCGGACGCTTCGGTTTCGCGAAACTTTCGTTCGGCAAGCAAGACACGCTCAGCATCCAGCTGAACCATCAAGACGGGGACGCTTTTGAGTTGGATATGGACATCGTGCCGCCTGTCGAGACTTCCAATCGGCCCGAAGTCACCCCCGAACAACGTGCCGAGAACGACCGGCGTATGGCGGAAGAAGACTCCATCCGGCACGCCTACGAGGCTACGATGATGACACAAGAGGAAGCCGCTGCTTTTGTAAAGACCATTTCCGGTTTGAACGATTTCTACACCGAGCGAGCCGTTTCCTATTTAGTGGCTTCGCGCGGGAACCATACCGTGTTGCGCCGTTTCCTTTCTATGGCCTCCGCCGAGGGCAATGCCGATGAAGCCGTCTATTTGCTGGGCGCACTGACGGAGAAAGACTTGCGGGATGTCCGTTATGAAGTGCTGACTGACCATTGGCTGCATACGCCCCAAGCGGCTTGTGAAGAATATGCCTCAGCCTTGCTCAATCCCCGTGTGGCCACCGAGGAACTGACTCCTTATAAATCCTTCTTCCAAACCGCCATCAACGGAGACGATGCCGAGGCTTATCGCCAAGACCCTCACAAATTAGTGGAATGGTGCAAGGCCAACATCACGTTGAACGACTCGTTGAACGCCCAACGCATCCCTATGACACCCATCGGTGTGTGGAGAGCAAGGGTGGCGGACACGTATTCGCGCGACATCTTCTTTGTCAGCGTAGCCCGCAGCATAGGCATCCCCGCTTGGATTGACCAAGTGACGGGCAAAGTGTGCTATCAAGACTTGGAAGGGCATCCGGACTTGAAGAACGGAAAGACCTACGAAGTGGATTTCAACGAAGGCACCACACAGGAAGCACCTGCGACAGGTCTGCTGGAAGCCACTTTCCGCCCGACAAAATACATTGACGACCCGAAGTACTACTCCCACTTCACCCTTTCCTGGTGCCAAGGAGGAATCCTCCAATTGCAAAACTATGGGGAAGGTGATACTTGGAAATCCTTGTTGTCCACTCCCCACCCAATGCCGGTAGGCTATTACCTGATGGTAAGCGGCACACGCCTGGCAAGCGGCGGCGTGTTGGCTCACCTGAATGCCTTCAACGTAGAGGCCGGACAGACACAATGCACCGCCTTGACTATGCGCGAGAGCAAAGACCAGATACAAGTCATCGGCAATTTCAACTCCGAATCGCTCTTTACGCCTGTCGAAGAGGGAGTGGTGGCCGAAGAACCTACCAGTGTGCTGAAAGCCTGCGGGCGGGGATACTTTGTGATTGGCGTATTGGGTGTCAACCAAGAGCCTACCAACCACGCCCTGAAGGACATCGCCAAGCTGGGCAAGGAACTGGAGAAGTGGGGACGCAAGCTGGTATTGCTCTTCCCCGATGAAGAGAAGTACCGGAAATACCGTCCGCAAGACTTCGAAGGATTGCCCCCTACTATTATATATGGTATAGACACGCACGGCATTGCCGGAGAAATCGTCCGCGGTATGAAGCTGAAATCGGCCCAGACATTGCCTGTATTCATCATAGCCGATACCTTTAACCGCGTGGTATTCGTATCGCAAGGCTATACCATCGGATTGGGCGAGCAACTGATGCGGACGGTGCGCGGCTTGTAAAATTCTTCATTTTGTCAGGGAAAGATTGATTATCGGTAAGAAATAGCTATCTTTGTCGTGAAATTACTGAAAAGAATCAATTATTTAACCTAAAAACGAGAAAGAATTATGGCAATGCATACTTGGTTTGAGTGTAAGATACGATATGAAAAGACAATGGAAAACGGTATGAACAAGAAGGTTACCGAACCTTACTTGGTAGACGCGTTGAGCTTTACCGAAGCCGAAGCGCGCATCATCAAGGAAATGACCCCGTTCATCACCGGTGAGTTTGTCGTGTCAGACATCAAACGTGCCAATTATAGTGAATTGTTCCCCTCGGACGAGGAAGCTGCCGACCGGTGGTTCAAGTGCAAACTGTTGTTCATCACCATCGATGAAAAAAGCGGTGCGGAGAAAAAGACCTCTACGTTGGTCTTGGTGCAAGCCGCCGACCTTCGTGACGCAATCAAGAAGCTGGATGAAGGAATGAAGGGTACGATGGCCGACTATCAGATAGCGTCCGTGGCCGAAACCGCATTGATGGACGTATATCCCTACAGTGCCGAGCCGGATGACAAACCCGAAGTATAGAGAAAGGAGTGACATAAAAAATATGATTGCGGAAAACATCAAACAAGTCTGGAGCGAGTTGCCGACGGGTGTCCGCCTGGTGGCAGTCTCCAAATTCCATCCGGCCGAAGCCATCCAAGAAGCCTATGACGCCGGCCAGCGCATCTTTGGCGAAAGCAAGGTGCAAGAAATGACGGCCAAGCACGAGGTGCTTCCCAAGGATATTGAGTGGCACTTCATCGGCCACCTGCAAACCAACAAAGTGAAGTATATGGCACCTTACGTGTCATTGATTCACGGCATAGACAGTTACAAGCTGTTGGTAGAGGTAAACAAGCAGGCCGAGAAAGTGAACCGGAGGATAGACTGTCTGCTGCAACAGCACATCGCCCGCGAAGAAACCAAATTCGGCTTCAGCTTTGAGGAATGCCGGGAGATGTTAAGCGGGGGCGAATGGCGCAATCTGCACCACATCCGCATCTGCGGGCTGATGGGTATGGCTACCAATACGGACAATATGGAACAGGTAAAGAGCGAATTCCGCTCGCTGAGCGATTTCTTTCGTGAAGTAAAAGAGACTTGGTTCAAGGACGAGCCTTCCTTCCGCGAGTTGTCTATGGGTATGTCACACGACTACCACGAAGCTATCGAGGCGGGCAGCACATTGGTGCGTATCGGCACTCATATTTTCGGAGAACGAATCTATTAATTTTAAAAGCTATATATTATGACAACTTTACAGACCTCTTTTGCGGGACTTACGTTGAAGAACCCCATCATTGTCAGTAGTTCAGGCTTGACCGACAACGCAGCCAAGAATCAGAAACTATGCGAGGCAGGCGCAGGCGCCATTGTACTGAAATCCCTCTTCGAAGAACAAATTATGTTGGAAGTCTACCAGCACGACGACCCAACCTTGCATTCGGAAGGCAGTGACAAACTGGCCGTCTACATCCGCCACCACAAACTGAACGAATACCTCGACCTCGTGCGGGAGAGCAAGAAGGTGTGCGACATCCCCGTCATTGCCAGCATCAACTGCTACCAGGACGCCGAGTGGATTGACTTCGCCAAACAGATAGAACAAGCGGGAGCCGATGCCTTGGAAATCAACATCCTTGCCTTGCAGACCGACACGGATTATAAGTATGGTTCGTTCGAACAAAAGCATATCGACATCTTGCGGCACATCAAAAAGACTGTTCAGATACCGGTCATTATGAAACTGGGCGGCAACCTGACCAATCCCGTGGCGCTTATCGACCAGCTCTACGCCAACGGTGCGGCCGCTGTGGTATTGTTCAACCGCTTCTATCAGCCGGACATCAACATCGAGACGATGAAGCAAACCACCGGCAACGTATTCAGCAGCGAAGCCGACCTTTCGCGCTCGCTCCGCTGGACAGGCATCGCTTCGGCTGCCATTCCTCACATTGATTATGCCATCTCCGGTGGTATCCACTCAGGCGAAGGCGTAGTGAAAGCCATACTGGCAGGTGCGTCAGCCGTAGAAGTTTGCAGCGTCATTTACCAAAAGTCGGCTGAGGTCATTAACGAATTCAACCAATTCCTGCAAAGCTGGATGGAAAGCAAAGGAATGGAAAACATTGCCCAGTTCAAAGGACGCTTGAACGCCAGCGACGTGAAGGGTGTAAACACCTTCGAGCGTACGCAGTTCTTGAA
>CALUIQ010000041.1 GCA_944320735.1 uncultured Bacteroides sp.
TGGCAAACGTGAATTTTAGAAAATCTTTCATCTTGAAAATTTTGTTTTGTGCCAACTCTTGTTTCGGTTAACAAAGATAAATAAAAGGATTCAATTTTCCCCTATGAGTGCCCTATTTTTTTATAGACTACCCTCTATCCCAATCGCTAAACTCAAAGCTAAGTTGTTCCCACGTGCCACGCACGTCAGGGTCGTTATGCGGATTGGACACTGAGAGGCCGATAAGTCGGATGGGATGTTGTTCATAATCAACTTCTTTCAAGAGTTGCTTGGCTAAAGGAAGAATCGTGTCGAGTGTGGTCAGCTCCTGCGGACGGGTAATGCTGCGGGTGATTTGGGCAAAATCGTGAAACTTGATTTTCAAGGTCAACGTATTCCCTTTAAATTGTTTGCCTTCCAAACGATGCACCAGCTCCACCGCCACGTGATAAAGTTCGATGATGACGGATGATTGCCGGTTGATGTCCCGCTCTAAAGTGCGTTCACACCCGATAGACTTCCGTACACGCACCGCTTCCACCGGACGCAAATCAACCCCTCGGGCAAAGTCATAATATACCGCCCCTACCTTGCCGAACTCACGGGTAAGCGACTCCAATGAACGTGCCCGCAACTGGGCACCGTTATGTATGCCCAACAGATGCATCCGCTTTGCGGTTACAGGGCCTACGCCCCAAAAGCTCTCGATAGGGAGCCGGGCGATAAAATCCAACGCTTGGTCGGGATGGATGGTACAAAGACCGTCGGGCTTGCGGTAGTCCGAAGCTATTTTAGCCAAGAATTTGTTATAGGACACCCCCGCCGAGGCGACCAAATGCAAGCGTTCGCGTATCTTCCGCTTGATTTCCTTAGCGATGTCCACGGCCAATTCTATGCCCGGCTTGTTTACAGTAACATCCAAGAAAGCCTCATCCAAGGAGATAGGTTCGATGAGGTCTGTATATTCGTGGAAGATTTCGTGTATCTGGCGGGAAACTTCCTTGTAGACATTCATACGGCTGGGAACGAAAATCAGTTGCGGACAGATGCGTTTGGCCTTTTGCGAAGACATAGCGGAGCGCACTCCGTAGCGTCGCGCCTCGTAACTGGCGGCAGCCACCACGCCACGCTCTTCGGCGTATCCTACAGCAATGGGCTTTCCCCGCAACTCGGGATTATCCCGTTGCTCCACCGAGGCATAGAAAGCGTCCATATCTATATGTATAATTTTCCGCTCCCCCACGGTGTCATCTCCTTATCCGCTTTATCCGCTTGTAGACGTAGATGAAGGCCGGTATCAAGAAGGCATCGGCAAACACCCAGGCCGTAGGGTCGCCAAAGCAGACGGCTATGTATCCCCACATCGGCACAGCCAATACGCTGACCAAGATACGGGCAATCATCTCTGACACGCCGGAGAGCATGGCCAACCCCGTAAATCCCGCTCCCTGAATGGTGTAACGCAAGATGCAAAGCAGCCCCAAGACAGGGAAGAAGCACACTGACGTATGCAGGAAGAGAGCCGTGTCATTCAGTATCTCCGTCTCGCCCGCATCAACAAACAGTAAGGCTATGGCACGAGCTCCAAATATCAGCACTACGAATGTAAATACCCAATAAATCATCATCATCAACGTACTCGACTTCACGCCCTGCCAGATGCGCTCCGGTTTACCCGCTCCGTAATTTTGTCCGGCGAAAGTGGCCATGGCAATACCCAAGCTCTCAAACGTACAGATGAAGAACATCTTGATGCGCATACCGGCGGTAAAGGCAGCCACACAGGCAGTCCCCAAAGCATTGTTGGCACTCTGCAGCATAATGCTTCCGATGGCGGTGATGGAGAATTGCAAGCCCATAGGCACCCCGATATACATCAACGTACGAGCCAGCGCACCGTTGAACTTCCGTTCGGAAGGAGTCGTGCGCAGGATGTCAAAATGACGCATCATATAGCGATAGCACAATACCGCAGACACGCCTTGTGACAATACTGTGGCGATGGCCGCCCCTGCCACGCCCCATCCTAAAGACAAGATGAAGAAAAGGTCGAGCGCAATGTTCAGCACCGTGGAAAACAACAGGAACCAGAAAGGAGTCTTACTGTCACCCAACGCACGGATGACACTGGACAACAGGTTGTAGAAAAACGTGCAGGGAATACCGATGAAGGTGATGAGCAGATACCAATAAGCCCCTTCATAAATGTTGTCCGGCGTACGCATCCAGCGCAGGATGTCACCGCAAAGCAGACAAGTCAGCAGGGTCAGCACCAAAGACATAATACCCGCCAATTGCAGGCTGACCACCACATAGCGGCGCATCGTCACATAGTCCCTTGCACCGAACTTCTGAGCCACGGGGATGCCGAAACCTCCGCAACACCCGTTACAAAAGCCCAAAATAAGGAATACCACCGATGTACTGGCTCCCACTGAGGCCAGCGCGTTGATGCCCAAAAACTTTCCCACGATGGCCGCATCGACCAGCGAGTAGGTCTGTTGCAGCATATTGCCCAGCAACAAAGGCAATGTAAAATAGAAGATTTGCGGAAGCGTCCGCCCTTCTGTCATCTCTTTGGATGTAGCCATAGACTGATATTCTCCTGAAAAACGCTGCAAAATTACAGATTTTCCTCTGATATCATCGTGACGAAAATCAAAAAAATAGAGGAAGAGACTTGCCGCCATAGCAGCGGAGTCCTCTTCCCCTATCATTCACTATTATATAGAAATCGTATTTTTAATACTGGCATTCGCGTACTGCCTCTATCAGTCGCCGGAAATCATCAGGATGCACATCACCGATGTTACCGATACGGAAGGTGTCGGCCTGCGAAATCTTGCCCGGATAGATGACGAAGCCCTTGGCTTTCAATTGGGCATAGAAATTCTTGAAGTCGAAGTTCGTATGCGGATAAAGGAACGAGGTGATAATGGGCGACTGGATGGCATCGGGCAACAACGTCTTGAAGCCCAGTGAGCGCATACCTTCCACCAATACACGGTGATTCTCGCAGTAACGGTTATGACGGGCTTCCACACCTCCTTCTTCCTTCAACTCCTCCATAGCTTGCTTGAAGGCGCGTACGACATGTGTAGGCGACGTGAAACGCCATTTGCCGTGACCCTGCTCCATAATCTTCCATTGGTCGTAAATGTCCAATGACAACGAGCGGCTGACACCTTTACAACGCTCCAACTCCGAACGGCGGGCAATGATGAAACCAAAGCCGGGTACGCCTTCTATGCACTTGTTGGCACTGCTGATGAGGAAGTCGGCACCCAAGTCCCATACATCCAAAGGAACACCACCGAAGCTGCTCATAGCATCCACAATCAGTCGCTTGCCGTACATCTTCACCACATGGGCTACCTCCTTCAGCGGATTCAGGATGCCGGTCGTAGTCTCGCAATGTACGATGGCCACGTGCGTGATTTCCGGATTGTGAGCCAAGTAATCATCCACATCCTCTACGGACACTTGCTCGGTCTCGTCAAAGGCCATCATATCGTAACGCAGGCCGTGGTACTCGGCAATGTGTCCCATACGGTCACCGTAAGCTCCGTTGCTCAAGATGAGCAGCTTGTCCGTATCAGGCTTGATGGCACTGCCAATGACAGCCTCCACGCAATACGTCCCACTGCCTTGCATCAGTATGGCGGTATATTCATCGGTGTGCGACGTGGCCAGTTCTACCAATCCCTTGCGCACCTCTTCCACGATGCCCAGGTTGTAATCTTCGTCCCATGTGCACCAGTCGGCCATCATGGTTTGCTTTACGCTGTCTGTCGTTGTCAACGGACCGGGAGTCAAAAGTATATAAGGTCTCATATCTGCTCTATTTTTTATATTTAAATGATAAATTAATGTGCCATTCTCTTATTAATATCATCTATCACGCTGGGGAGTTCGGCCATACGGTCTATCACGTAGTGGGCGCCTGCCTCTGTCATACGTTGGCGCACTTCCGCCATACGGACTTCCAGCTCTGCGGCGGGAAGGGCATTCACTTCTTCCTCGGAGAGTGCCAGCTCGTTGCTGCCCAGGATGACGCCTACCGTCCACACTTTCGAGTTGAGTCCTTCGGCGATGTCGGCCATCGTGTCGCCCACCTTCACCACGCTGTCTACGGAAGGAATGGCAAGGTTTATCATATTCTGATACACCATATAAGGAGCCGGACGGCCTGCAGGCAAGTGGTCGGAAGTAACACAACTGTCAGCCTTATACCCTTGGGCTGCGGCAGCAGGTTGAACGATGTCCATCATAGCGGCGGTGTATCCGGTTGTCGAACCTATCTTGATGCCACGAGCACGCAAGGCTTCTACCGTCTCCACGACTCCGGGAATGGGCGTGGCGTAACGGTCGAGCGTAGCGCAAAGGATGCGTTGGAAGTCAGCGTAGCGTCCCTGCACGTCGTCTTCATTGAAGTCGCGTCCGTACTTCTGGCGGAAGGCTTCCGACACGCGGTCTATACGGAACAAGGCGCGTATCTCTTCCACTTTGGTCAATCCCATGTAACGGCGTGTGTCTGCTGCTGTTACGGGCACGCCAATGGCGTCAAAACTCTCTACAAAGGCGGCCACGGGTGCCATACAACCATAATCGACGGTAGTACCCGCCCAATCGAAAATCACACATTCAATCTTTTTCATACCATATTATATATTATATTGTTTTTGTTCTTATCTGTCCGTCACTACGTCCGATGCCAAGCCCAACGAAGGCTGTCCTTCCGCCACTCGTCCCCAACGGAATATATGTATGTTGTTCGTGCGTCGTCCGTTCTCCTTGTGGTAACGCCACAGGATGTAGACGGCCGAGCCAAAGAAAGCCACCGCACAGAAGATGCCGACAAAAGCCGAAAGGTTGTTGTAGAAGTCCAACCAGACCACATCGGGCGTGAACCATTCTTTCATGACCAACACCAGCACCGTGCCTACATAGCCTATAAAGTCGAGCGTAACAATGAAGAATCCCACATTGCCCTTCACACGGAAACAGGCGATGAACCGTTCGAAGAACAAGGTCTGGAAACTAAGGAACACGACATATACCGCCAGACTTTGCAGAAACAGCCACGTCACCACAGGCAGGTGCAGAGCCGTATAATTGAAGGCCATAAAACTGAGAGCCAATGAGCCGACAATCACCAAGCAAAGCAACATCAGCAACACCCGGATATGGCTACGCATCATAGCCGCAAATCCAAACAGCGCAAGTATGATTATCGTAACCACTCCATCAATCTGCGCAAATGCCCAAGCCGACAAGCCTGCCGCATCCACATCGACAATCTTCACCAAGAAATCCTCCTTGATGTCCCGCAGCACGGTGACAAAAAGATTGGCGGTAAAGAGCAACACCAACAACGGCATAAAGCTGCGGAACACCTGAATACGTGTATGACCGTCCATAGCCACCCGTTCCGTCCGCAAAGCCTTGTCCTCTTCCGAGGGCTGGGGCATCTTGGTCATCAGCCATCCCAACAGCGACAGCAACGGGAAAGCAAACGCACCGATGTAGGCAGGCATCCAGAAGTCGCTGATGTGCAACGTGTCCATCACGAACAATCCTAAAGACCTCGCCACACCCGAGCTGACCGCAATGCTGACGCCCATAATGCTGGCCAGCAAGTCGGTGACACGCCGGCCTTCCAGGAAGCTGAAGATGACTCCCCACATATAGCCCAAAGACAAGCCGTTAAAAAACAAAGCCAAGACGTTGAAAGGCCGGGGCAGAAAGCCGAACAATACCAAGGACAATTCGGCCACCGCCGCCGAAGCCACAATCAGCTTCAAACGATTCTGCGGTTTCAGTTCCGAAATCACTTTAATGCCTATCAACTTCGAAAGGAAATAACCGGCTATCTGAATGATGCTGGTCGCCGTCTTATAATCCATACCGAAAAAGTCCAGCCCATCGAAGGTTGCCGCCGTAAAAGGTTTGCGCAAAGCGTACACCAACGAGTAGGAAAGCAATGCCGCTCCGCCCGCCCACAGGACAAACAGCACATCGGACATTTTCTTCCGGGAAAGCCATTCAGTTTTTGTCTTTATCTCATTCATATTTTTTCTTCATTTTCTTTTTCGACGGCAAAATTAAGGCTGATTTTCAAGCCTGCAAATGAATTTTCATTATTTATAAATTTCATATTATCAGGCATTTATAATGTAATGTTTATGTAACATTAATGCAACAGGTATGATATATCTGTTACGTTTCTTTGCCGTGTTTTTAGATATATGATTAAGATATGAACGAACTGCCCGACATCTATAAGCGCATTGAATACCTGCGCAACAAAGGAGTGAAAATGAAAGAAATGGCCGACTATACCAATATGGCGGCCAGCGTGCTGTCATCGCTCTACTCAAGCGTGTTGCCCACTTACATCGAACAAGTAAAGAAAGGAACCGGTGAAGAAGAAGCGTTGGACTATGCGCTTTCGCAAGTGAACAACGTGTCGAAGAAACGCCTGTTGGGCAGCTTGAAGGAACTGAAAGAACGGCTTTATGAATTGGAACCCGTACAAGCCACAGGGCAGAAAAGCAATCCTATGCTGACTATGCTGACCGAAGAAATGGCCCGCTCCACCCAAGACGCCTACAACTACAACGGCATTTACATCAGCTACAGTCTGTCGTCTTCCCGACAAGCATTGAAAGCGGAGCCTTACCTCATCTGCCCTTCGGAGAACAACGAATACGTCAAGGTGGTACACAACAGTGCCTATAACATCACCCACTACGGCACTTGCCTCTTCAGCAACCATCAGAACGCCTACCTCTTCTTCAACGAGCGCGAGGCACCGCAGATAGCCCTGTTCACTATCTACCTGCAACTGCCTATGTACGACTTCCCGCACATGCTCAAAGGGCTGTACCTCAGCTTGGACTATAACCGTAACCCCATCGCGCGCCGCATTCTCTTCGTGAAGTATTCGGACAGCACATCCATAGACGATTTTCTGGAGCTGAAAGGCCGCATCATTCCCCAAGAGGAATTGACGGACGAATTGTTGCCCTACTACAACTACACCTGTCAAAAGGAAGATTGCATCAAGACCTGTTCCGTTCCCTCGCCCCGCCTTGACGCTACCGATTTGGAGCGAGAGAAGAAACTGCTGGAGATTTAAGGCTAAAGCACAGATATTACAACTCTAAGTCTGCCATAAAATCCTCCAGCCTAATAACATTTATTTTTGGAAATTGAATAGAATCTAATACACGAAAATGAGCATCTTCGCTGACAATGTAATCTGCTCCAGAAACAATGGCGCAATCTACAAACTTATTGTCATCCTGGTCTTGCTCTATCAAGCGAAACTGATAATATGGGTCTTTACGCAATATGTTAGGTGAACGCATAAAAGTCTGCATAAACAAATAAGCAACACGCGGAGAGGCTTTTTGCGTGAGTATTTCATCATATTCATTCAGTATTTCATTAGAAACACACCTAATAAAACGCTCTTGCATAAAAGCATCCCACAAAGGACGATAAGCACTATGCCTACCCAACATTTGCAACAGGCAGTTGGTATCAATCACCACAAGTCTTTGTCGTTTCTCTGTCTTTTTCATTGCTTATACGGAGTACGAAGGTGTTGTTTGCTCAATTCATCCAACTCTTGTTGGTTCAAAGTGCCTTCATCCCATAGTTTTTCCAATTCCTCATCCAATTTTCTGGCATAGTAATCACGAATGACACGGCTCAATTCATCGGCCTCTTCTTGCGACTTCATATTGGCAAACGATTCGAGCAACGTCAGTTGTGCAGGGCTAAGTTGAGCGGTTTTCATACTTTTCTCCTCTTATTTAAATTTTTCACTTCACAAAAGTAAGCATTTGCTTTTACATTTCAAAGTCTATAAGCCTATAAGCTCGCTTCCATTTATATACGGCTTCGTTGCTCCTATCCGGCACCCGTGCCTTTATACTTGCTCTTCGAAAGGGTAGATTTGTAGCGCAGGATCAGTGTTTTGTTGAGATGAAACCTATCTTATCCCAAGGCACAAAGATTTTGCACTTCCCGAGTGCAACTTTTGCATAAAATTGCACTTGATGAGTGCAAAATTACGCATTTTAAAACTTCGCCAGCCAATCATCCAACGATTCACCCTCACCAAATGCGCCGCCCTCAGATTGTATGTGCTTCTTGATACGTGACTTCTGTTGGGAGACGGACGAAGAAGCCACGGCCATCAGGATGGCTATCTGCGACACGGTGAAGCGCAGCTTGATGAGGACACAATAGCGGATGTAGACTTCCGTCAGGCGGGGGAAACGCTCGTGCAGGCGGACGGTGAAGTTGTTGTACACACGATCGGTCACCGCAGTCAGCTTGTCCCATTCCGGATCGTTGAGGAATTTGGGTTCCCGACGCAGGCGTTGCATCAGCTCCGTGTCGTTGGTCAGAGCGTGGCTCAGTTCCTGTTCGCGGGCTTCCATCTCCGTGAGGCGGCCGGAGACTTCCTCGGCATGTGCCTTTTCTTCTTCCAAGTGAGTTTGCAGAGTATCAATGGCCTGCTCTTTCTCGTGCAACTGTTGCTCACGGCGGTGCAGGCGGTCACGATACGCTTTGCGGCTGAAGACGATAACAATCAGCAGGGCCACGGCTATGGAGACACCTATCAAGATGCTGTCATCCCGTTCCCGGCTGACGCGGGCATGAGCTTCGGCCA
>CALUIQ010000042.1 GCA_944320735.1 uncultured Bacteroides sp.
ACTTTAATTTTTTTAACAGTTTCTGATGAACAAAAAAATACTGCACCGACTTGCAACGGTGCAGTGACCAACTGAAAAGTTACCCGAAAGACCGCGTAAAAGTATATGGGACGGCGAAACGTTCACCCGCATGGTGTCCCAAAGGCGCACTGGCATTGCGTATCTGCGTCATGTACGGTTTGTAAAACCACGTCACAGATAAGACCGTTACGCAAGAAAAGAGGTATGTTACATGCGCGCCATCAACCTATCTGCCCTGCGGAAAACACAGATATATATCACGCCTGTCAACTCCGCCTGTTGGACTTGAATCTATAAGACCACAACTGGTCAGTAGGCTTGACTATTACATATGACGAAAAGAACAATTCAATCTATTGGTCAAGCATATCTGTAAATCAACCGGAAGGAAAAGGGATTATATCTTTGAATATAATCTTGATTCAAAACAAATAACCATTTCCGGCAATTCACGGCCATACATTGAAGTTTTGTTTTCCATCAAATACTGATTGAACGCTAAAAATCTACTGAGCTGGAAAAAGCCGAATTCCATTCCTCCAATATTATCGCAGTCGCTTTCTACGAGCATTATAAGGGATTCTGAACTTCTAAACAACCTATCTTCCAATGCCTTGGCAGAGTCCTTCAATGCAATAGTCAAACTCTTCAGGGCTAACCTCAGAGGAGTTGTTGATAAGAAGTTTTTCTTATTCCGTATCGCAAACCTATATGCCTACCCCCACTAAATTTCTATTGAACCGTTATCTCAAATAATTTGGGAACAACAATAGACCAACATCAGCAGATTTCAGGCGTATTCCTGTCAAGATTCATAAACTGAGGATAAAAAGAAAACTCCCATAAGTCTTTAACTTACAGGAGTTTCATCGTGGACCAGCCAGGGCTTGAACCTGGGACCTCCAGATTATGAGTCTGTTGCTCTAACCAACTGAGCTACAAGTCCGGTGTATCCTTTTGGGGATAGCGGTGCAAAAGTAGTGCTTTCTGCTGAGATATGCAAGAATTTGAGGGAAATCTTTTCAGAACTTGTACTTTCGCTTGGGATTTTTGGGAAACCAGCCTTTGCGGACGCGTTCTTCCTGCTCGAAGATTTCTTTGATGCTCCAAAAGGAGGAGAAAGCAAAGACGCCCAATAGGGAGGCTAATAGGATATTCTCTACACATACTGAGGCGACAAGACCGACTATGCCCAACAATAGGAACAGCCACCAGCATCGGGTGCCCCAATAATATTCAGACTTCACTACGATGGGATGAAACATCCCGATGATAAGGAACGTGCACACGCCAATCACCAAACCAGAGAGGTGGTATTCGTTCAAAAACTCCATACGTTGTTATTGTGTCTATTTAGTAAGTGGGTCAAAACTTATCAGCGTGTGCCGGAGTCTTGACCCGTTTTTCTCATTCCGGTTGGATAGGGATTTCTTTTTTGATGCTCTGCTCCAACGAAATCAATGTCTCGGTAGCCGTCACACCCGGTATTTGTTGCATCTTGTTGTTGAGCAAGTCCATCAGGTGCTCATTGTCACGGGCATAGACTTTGGTTAGCATGGTGTAGGGGCCGGTGGTGAAGTGACACTCCACGACTTCGGGAATCATGTTCAACTCGGCCACGACATTTTTATACATCGAACCTTTTTCCAGATTAATGCCTACATAGGTGCATGTCCGGTAGCCCAATGATTTGGGGTTCACATGGTAGCCGGAGCCGATGATGACTCCCAAGTCAATCAGCCGTTGCACACGCTGGTGGATGGCTGCACGGGACACACCGCACTCGGCTGCTACATCCTTAAAAGGAATGCGGGCATTCTGAGAGATTATTTCCAGAATTTGCCTGTCAAGACTATCTATTTTCTCCATAATATAACAAATGTAAGTTTCGTGTGGTTGTCAAATAGTAAGCAAATGTAGGGAAATATTTTAATTTATCTATATAAAATGCGGAAAAAATGAGGAAAAGTACAAAAAAAGACGGATAAGACCTCTGCTGTGCAGCATTTGTCTTATCCGTCCGAAATAACGTTTTGATAGTTGGAACTTATTTCTTCTTGTCGATACCTACCAATTCAACTTCGAATATCAGGGTAGAGAACGGTTTGATGTGCGGACCAGAAGCTCTGGAGCCGTATGCCAAATCGTAGGGGATGTAAAGTTCCCACTTGGAGCCAACGGGCATCATGGTCAGTGCCTCTGTCCAACCTTTGATGACACGGTCGGCGCGGAAAGTGGCGGGTTGAGACTTGCCGTTCTTGTCTTTGCGCTTGTAAGAGCTGTCGAACTCGGTGCCGTCAATCAGCGTGCCTTTGTAGTTCACCTTTACGAAGCTGGTGTCAGCGGGGATTTCGCCTGTTCCTTTGGCGATAATCTTGTATTGCAGGCCGCTTTCAGTTGTGATGACTCCTTCTTTTTTCTTGTTCTCTTCCAAGAACTTCTCGCCTTCGGCAATCTTGTCGGCATATTGCACTCTCAAACTCTGCTCATGGAGGGCTTCCATTTTCTGTTGCATATAAGTTTGGGCATACAGCTTGTTCATCGCGCCGCCTTTGCCGGCCACGCCTGCCACGAAACCTGCCAAGAGGTTCTCACGATTGATGGTCTTCGTAGAGTCTTTGCCAAAGATTTGTTGGTTGAAGCCTTCTACCCAGTTCTTGCTGACCATTTGGCCTACTTGCAGACCGATGACATAAGCCACGTCTTTCTTTTCAATTTTGGAAGCTCCTTCGTTGAAGCCTTTCATAAATTCGGCCATTTCGGTGCTGTCTACACCTTGTTGCATCAGAAACTGATCCAAACCTTCCGTACGTGCCATACCGATGGCATACGACAAAGAGTCAATGTCGTTTTGCAAATTGGCTTTAGGAGCCTGGCCGCCGCAGGACGCCAGTGTGGCGGCAGCTGCCAAGGCCATCATAAATTTTACTGTTTTCATTTTGCTTTAATGGTTTTTACTTATTTAGTTATTATTTTCAGAAGTTCCACTTCGAATATCAGTGTGCTGTGCGGAGGTATCATTTCGCCCGCACCTTGTGCGCCGTATGCCAAGTCGCTGGGGATGTAGAGTTTCCATTTGGCTCCTTCGGGCATCAGTTGCAGGGCTTCCACCCATCCGGGTATGACCTGATTGACACCGAAGGTGGCGGGTTGGCCACGCTTGATGGAACTGTCGAAAAGGGTACCGTCAATCAGCGTGCCTTCGTAGTGGCATTGCACTTGGTCGGTGACTTTGGCGTAACGGCCTACGTTCCCTTCCTTGATAACCTCATACTGCAGTCCGCTGGGCAGGGTCACCACGCCCGGGCGTTGCTTGTTTTCCTCCAAAAAACGTTTGCCTTTCTCAATGTTTTCGGCATTGACGCGGGCTTCCATTTCCTCGAAGTAATGATTCACAATGTTGCGGGCTTCTACGTGTGTAATGGCGGTAGGATTGCCTTCCAACACATCTCGGATGGCTTGTGCGAAATCGTCCACCGAAATGTCTTTGGCGCCCATACTTAAAAGATTCTGACCTATACCTAGGCCGATTGCATAACTGAATTTATCCATATCGCTTTTAGAATGAGTCGCAAAAGTACGTGTTTTATTTGAATGATGTATGTTTAGGACATTAAAAATTCTTATTTTAGAAAACAATGCCCGTTCCTCCTTCTTCGTCATCTTCCGTAAAACGTACGTCGAAGCGCCCTTCTGTGACGTCTCCGCCTTGGAATGTGCCACTGATGACCTTTCCGTCATTGCGGGTGATAAAGGCTGTGCCTTCTCCCATACTTTCCGGTCCGGAACAGATGCACTCGGAGCGCATCGTAGGATTGACTAACGTGAGGGTAATAGTTTGGAATAAATCCACCGGGGCTGTAATGACCACTTTGTAGCCCGACTCGTCCGTATGAGCCGTGGCTTGCGGAAGGCCGAAGCGTCCGCTGGTGTAAACCCACCCGTCGATGAGGCAACCGAAGGTGTTTTGCCCTTCCGAAGTGGCTTCGGGCATTAAGGTCGGGTCAACGGAAGTGTCTTCCGTGCAAGAGGAACAGACGAAAATCAGCAAAAGGAATAAAATCTTCTTCATAATAAATAGGATTAAGGTAAGCGTTTAAAAATGATAATTCACACCGAAAAGTAAGGATAATTGGCCGAAGTAGCCTTTGCCCGTTTGCGGGTCGTTCACTTGCCAGTGCTCTCCGTGATAATCTACCGAATAGGCGCTGGAAGAAGACATGACCCAATTGAGCCGGGCTGACAGACCCCAGTGCCGTGAGAGAAAATATTCTCCCCCACCGGAGAGGTTGAAAGCGAACTTGTTCATGGACACGTTGCGGGGCTTGCCGTACACCGTACTTTTGTCCGCATAAAACTGATAGCCGGGGCCGGCGGACACTTGCCACATACCGTGCTTGTGGAAGAAGAACACGCCCAATTGCAGGGCCAGGTAGTGCATATTGATTTTGTCCGTCCCCGTTTCGTGTGCCGCTTTGTAGAGGCTTCCTTGATAGAGGAGGCCAGGGCCTACCTTCACGGCTTTTTCGGAAGAGCGTGTGCCAGTGTACCAGTACTCGGCTTCCCAGGCGACTCCTTTGCGTAAGTCATTTTTGTAAGCGTCCGCTTGGTGGGTGATGCCCAACATTTTTCCGGTATACCACGAGGGACCGGCGTGTAGGGAGAAGGTGGAAGTGGGGAATGTTTTTTCTTGTGCCGACAAGGACGCCACGCCCGACAGCAATAGGAGCGTGAAAGTCAGCCAAATGCAATGTAAGTGTTTCATATCGCGGATGGATTAGAAGTTGATTTTATCTATAAAATGCAAAAGTAAGCAAAATACTGCGTCTTGTGGGGCGGATATTCTATAATTCAGATGAAATGCCTATTTTTGTATGTCTATTAAATATAAGGAGGAGTGTGTTATGAAAAACTTGGTTGTTTTGTCCGGCGCAGGCATGAGCGCTGAGAGTGGTATCAGTACGTTTCGCGATGCGGGAGGTTTGTGGGATCAGTATCCCGTCGAGCAGGTGGCTACGCCCGAAGGTTACGCCCGCAATCCGGAGTTGGTCATTCAGTTCTATAACGAACGTCGCAAGCAGCTTTTGGAAGTAGAGCCGAACGAAGGACATCGAGGAGTGGCCGCCTTGGAGAAGGATTTTAAGGTGACGGTGGTGACGCAGAACATCGATGACTTGCACGAACGTGCGGGTAGTACCCACGTCATTCACCTGCACGGCGAACTGATGAAGATGTGCTCCAGCCGCGACCCTTACAATCCTCACTACATCAAGACCTTGACGCCCGACACCATTGAGACCCGTGCCACGGACAAGGCGGGTGACGGTAGTCCTCTGCGCCCATTCATCGTGTGGTTTGGCGAGGCGGTGCCCCAGATTGAGGTTGCCATCGACTATGTGGAGAAGGCGGACATCTTTGTCATCATCGGCACTTCGCTCAACGTCTATCCGGCGGCAGGCTTGCTGCATTATGTCCCCCGCGAGGCGGAAGTCTATCTGATTGACCCCAAGCCGGTAGATACTCATACGTCCCGTTCCATTCATATCATTCAGAAAGGGGCTTCGGAAGGCGTTGCGGAGTTGCGCCGGATGCTGAGCTATTAAATGAAGAACAATGTCAATGAAGAATGATGAATGAAGAATGCCATGCGGCGGGAGAAGGCTATGACAGCCTATTTCTTAATTCTGCATTCATCATTCTTTATAGATGTATAATTATTTAGTTAGACATATACAGTGAGTGGTCACTGTTCCTTCTATCAGAGGTCTTTCAGCCATTTCTTGCCGGGCTTGGTGTAGGTCCAAAGGAGGAAACACAAGGCGGCTGCGCCAACAATTACATAGAATAAAGTGAATGAGTCCATACTATATTTATTATTTTAATATTCTATTTGCACTGAAAGCAAGCAGGTAGGTAGCTATTACGCCACAAATCAATCCTTCCCACTTTAGGCTGCTGTCTGATGCGATGAATAAGGGAGTAAGATTTCCAAGAACAAGACCACCAAAGCATAATTTGGCTAAATCGAAGAAGAAGCCGGCCAATTTCTCCTTACGTGTATTATTCTTGGCTTGCATCTCTTTCCGTTGCTCTACTTGTTCGCTCCACTTTCCCATAATTATTTGTTCATCAATCATTGGCACAAAGGTAAGGATTTAATAGAAATATCATGCGGTTTGTGAAGAAAATATTTATCGGAAGGCGGAATATTCTTCATCGTTTCGTCAGCAGCCGCAGGACGAACCAAGCGTGGTGCGCCACGGTGCTCAGCCATCCGTAATGCTTCGCCATAATGTGGAAGCGTTCTTTCAAGGAGTCGCGTTGGTTGCGTGTGGTAAGTCCTTCCGCCAGGTAGTCGATGAGGGTGAGGTGGGTGTTGTGCAGCACTTTGGACTGCTTCATGATGCGGATGCACCAGTCAAAGTCCGCTGAGTAGCGATAGCGTAAGTCATAAGGCACCACACGGTCACGGCGGGGAAAGAAGGCTTGGTGGCACACCAACATTCCTTGGCGGAAACTCTTCCACGTCAGTACTTCGGGGGCGGAAAGGCGACGCATGCGCAGGAAGTGTCCTTCGTGGTCCACCAATTCAGTCTCGCCATAGAGGACATCGGGCAACTGAGGTTCGTGAATGGAGTGTGCCATCCGCAGCAAGGTGTCGTCTTCGTGAAAGCTGTCTCCGGCGTTGAGGAAGCAGAGGTAGTCGCCCGTAGCCAGCCGGATGCCTTTGTTCATGGCGTCATACAAGCCCTTGTCCGGTTCGCTCACTACGGTGGTGATTCGGTCGCGATAGCGGTTGACAATGTTCATAGTGCGGTCTTTCGAGGCGCCGTCTATGATGATGTACTCTACGTGATGGTACGTCTGCGAGATGACACTCTGTATGGTGTCCTCGATAACGGCTTGTGCGTTGTAGCACACGGTGATGACGCTGAACTTGGGCGTAAGATGGTGGAGCATAATGCTATCGTCTTTCTGTCAGTTTGTTATATAAGTCGATGTAGCGTTTGGCCACGCTGTCTTCCGAGTAATGGCTGACGGCTTTGCGGTAGGCCTGTTCGGAAAGGCTAACGTAATCCGGTTCGGTCAACGCCCAGTAGATGCCGTTGGCAAAATCGTCCACGGCTTTGTAGCAAGCTACATACCCGTTGTGCAGATGGTCTATCATCTCCGGTATGCCGCCCACATTGAATCCTACGCAGGGAGTGCCGCAAGCCATGGCTTCCATGATGGTATTGGGAAGATTCTCTTCCAACGATGGGGTGACAAAAAGGTCTACGGCATTATACATATCCACCAGGCGGTGTTCGTTGTTCACATAATCCAACGGATATACCTTAAAAGGCAACATTTCGGCCAGTTGGGTCGATTGTTTGCCAAAGGTCACTACAGCCATTTGCTCTTTCAATTCGGGATGTTGTTCGGCAAGTAGCTTGCAGGCCGCCACTAAATAGTCGATACCCTTGCGTTTGTCCGTGATTTTGAAAGCCCCGAAGAGAATCAGTTTCCGGTCAACAGGCAATTGCAGATGTTGGCGGGCATTCTGTTTGTTATGTGGACGGAAAAGGTTTGTGTTCAGCGGGTTGGGGATGCACTCTATCTGTTGGTTGGCGGTAAGGGCACTTTGGCGTGTCTGCTCCTCCAGCCAATGGCTGCACGTGACGAAAGTGATGCGGTGGTGTGCATAGATATCCTTCTTTTGGCGGAAGATACGGTAGGAAAGGTCGTGCTTGTGCTTCTTGCCATAGAGGAAAGGACATTCGCCGCACTCCTGCTGATAACGGGTGCATTCACGCGCATGGTGGCAGATGCCGGTGCAAGGCCACATGTCGTGCATCGTCCATACGACCGGTTTGCCTGACTCTAAGATTTTGCGGATGTTCTTCAGCGACAGCATCCCTTGATTGATCCAATGCAGATGAATCACGTCGGCTTGCTGGAACTCGGGCAGCGAGGTGATGTCTGTGCCCGTGTTGGCTATATCTACGGCGAACAAGTTGTGTTTCTTGAAGTGATTGGCTCGCCAGATGACGATACGCTCCCAAACAAATTTCCATACCAACCGCCAATTGTGGTTTAAGGACACAACGGTGATTTGGTTCGTTTGTTTGTCGCGAACCAATAGCTTGGCTTTTATGCCATGATTCTTCAAGGCATCCATCAGGCGGCTGGCCGCTACGGCGGCTCCACCCATGCGTTCGGAGGTACTTATCAACAGGACTCTCATGGTTTTTGTCGGACATGAATCGTGAATGACGCGACAAAAGTACGGTTTTTGCTTCGATTCTTGGTACAAAAGCGGTTGTTTTTTGTCTGTCCACGGTAAACTCCTTATCTTTGCCGACAAAAATCAGAGAAAAATGGGAGATAAAATGATGAAAGGAATGGGGCTGCTTTGGCAGACCTTCCTGAGCCTTGTAAAGATAGTGTGCCAATCACGGCGGGCGATACGCTTGCCTTCGGATTTTGCTAACCCGGACGAGCTGCTGATATTGGCCAATGGGCCTTCGCTTCAGCAGACGGTAGACCAGGCATCCGACTTTGTGGCTGGTAAGACTTTGTTGGCGGTCAATTTCTGCGTGACTTCGCCTTTGTTTGAGCGTCTGCGTCCGCAACTCTACTTGATTGCCGACCCGCTCTTTTGGATTGTTCCTGAGAAACGTCAGCAGTTGTTTGGCACGTTGGCTGAGAAGACTACGTGGGACATGTATTTTTTTGTGCCAGCTCGGGCGTTGAAGAATAAAGAATGGCAACCGCTATTGGCCGGTAATCCGCACATCAAGCTCTGCATCTACAATACGACCCCCATTGAAGGCTTTCAGGGATTCTGTAATTGGGTATTTCGTCGGGGATGGGGTGTGCCCCGTCCGCACAATGTGCTGATACCTTCCATTGCCATCGCCTTGCGCCTTCCTTTCCGGCGTGTCTATCTGGCGGGTGCCGACCATTCCTGGTTGCCGGAGATACGGGTGACGGACGACAACGTCGTGTTGATGCATCAAAAGCATTTCTACGATCGGAGCACATCGCAAGCGGACACCGTGAAGCAGGAGAACCTGCACAGTGCCCGCCTCTATACCATACTATATCATATGTATGTCGCCTTTAAATCCTATTTCGTACTCGACGCCTACGCCCGGAGTTTGGGTAAAGAAGTTATCAACATTACGCCGGGTAGTTATATTGACGCGTTCAGGCGGATGAAAGTCGGGCGATGAAGTCTTGCACCCATACGAGTGCAGGATGAAAATATTTTACGAGTGAAATGCTGGCACTTGTTTTTCTTCATCCTCTTCCATTAAGGGGCAGTAACCTAAGGGGGGAATGTTTCTAACCTAAGGGCCGAAGGTTAGAAACATTCCGTTGCGCTTGTTTAGAAGTACGTTCTTGAGGGGAAATCACATACTTGGGGCGTTGGTTCGAAATGTTTACATAATTCTTGCTCGTCGTTAACGTGTTCTCTTCGCTTCTATTGGATTGCTTTTCGGAAAGCTCGGCGGCGTTTGTGCTGTTCGGTTCGGAAATAGTCCCATTGGGCTTGCACCTTGCCGTTCAGTTCCATCTCCGGATTGCTTTCGGCATATTCAAATCCCAATTGCTGGTAGACGGGAATGAGGTCGGTGAAGAGCAAGGCATTCACGCCTTTGTTTTGATATTCCGGTTTCACGGCTACCAGTAGGAGGTCGAGCATCTTGGCGCGGCGTTTGAAGAAGAGTGCCTTCAGCAGGTAATACCATCCAAAGGGTAACAGTCGTCCGTGCGCCTTCTGCAAGGCTTCCGACAAGGAAGGCATCGAAATGCCTACGGCCACCAATTCTCCGTTTTGTTCGGTAATGAGAGTCACCATACGTAAGTCGAGGATAGGCAGGTACATCTTGACGTATTGGTCAATCTGCCGTTGCGACAAAGCGGAGTAGCCATACAACTGACTGTAAGCCTCGTTAATCAGTCGGAAGATGGCTTGCCCGTACTCAGCGGCTATTTTCTTGGCGGAGGTGTATTTCTTGATTTGAAGGTTGTATTTCCGTTGGATGATATCCGCTATGCGCTTGTGCTTGTCGGGAATTCCGTCGGGAATGTATATCTTGAACTCCACCCAATCGCTGTCTTTCACGAAACCCATACGTTCCATATGCTGCGGGTAATAGGGATAGTTGTAGATGGTAGCCATGGTGCTTAGTTGGTCGTAGCCCTCGATGAGCATACCCTCGGCATCCATATCGGTGAAGCCTAACGGCCCCACAATGTCCGTCATCCCTCGTTCCTTGCCCCATTGCTCCACAGCGCGTATCAAAGCGTCGGACACTTCCGGATCATCCGTGAAGTCTATCCAACCGAAACGCACGTCTTTCTTACCCCACGCCTGATTGGCTTTGTGGTTGATGATGGCTGCCACGCGACCAGCCAATTTCCCGTCCTTGTAAGCTAGAAAGTAATCGGCCTCGCAGAACTCGAAAGCCGCGTTCTTCTTCTTGTTGAACGTGTTCAGCATATCGTCGAACAGGTCGGGCACGGAATAGGCGTTGCCCTTGTACAACTCGTAGTTGAAGCGTATGAAGCGCTTCAAATCTCGTTTAGTAGTGACTTTTTGTATTGTAATGGCCATATTCTTATTTGTTTATGAGCGCAAAGATAATGCAAACTGAGTGCAGGACAAAACAAACTCGTTTGTTTTTCATGCCGAGGTGCAGCTTATCTTAATTTTTAAAGATACGTGTTTTTCACTTTATATAAAAAATCCCCTCTGACAATTTATTGCCAAAAGGGGATTTTAAAGCGATTGTTTTTATAAAGCCTTACTTCTTGTGTGTCACCGTGTGCAACACCTGTCCGTGCTTGTCAATCATGCGCAGCTCCAGTGTCGTGGGAGTAGCGGAAAGGATGGAGAAGCCCGGTTCCGAGCTACAGAACACCGTGCCCTCTACGGGATTCACTTTGCGGCTGAGCGAGCCGGAAGAGTTGGTGATGTAGTCAATGTTGCTGCCTTTCATACGGATATGCTGGAAGTTGTGGATGTGGCCGTTAATGTACATCGCTACGTTGCTGTGCTTGCGCAGGATGCTGTCCACACGGCGTTGCATATCCAGACGCTCTACGTCGTCCTTCTCCGTATCGGCATAAATGGGGTGATGGCCTACGACAACCACCCAGTCTTCCTTGGCCGAAGCCAATACGCTGTCCAGCCAACGGAGTTGCTCGTCAATGTCCTGCTGGCAGGCGTCGGGGTACTTGGTGAACTCTTGGCGGTACTTGTCGATGAGCGGCGTAGTGTCGATGAAGACGATGCGCACCGTGGTACCTTCCTCGTTGAAAGCCTTGGTGTAGTAACGGGCGGGCATCTCCCAACGACGGCTCACGCGGCTGTAGTCGATGACGGCCTGCGTGTTGCCCCGGTATTCGTGGTTACCGCAGATAGGGAACCAGGCAATCATCAGTTCAGGATGCGAGTAGATCAGTTCGTAGTTGGTCATCCATAAAGGGTCGTTTACAGAGATGACACCCTCGAAGTGATGTACGTCACCGGCGGCAATCACGCACTCCGGGCCTACTTCTTCGGCCATCACGCCCATCAGTTCGGCGATAGGTTTTTGGTCATAATAGCCGTTACGCCCCAAGTCGTTGGCGATATAGAAGTTGCATTTGTCTTCATAGACGCTGTAGTCTATCTTCGGTTGCGTTTGGGCCAGTGCCCAGTTGCCTAACAAGGCAACGGTGAGTAACAGGAATAATTTCTTCATTTTATATTCTATTTTAAAACATTGTTTCTCTTTTTCCGGCGGCAAAGGTAAGCCACAAATTAGGAAAAAGGTAGGAAAGTTAAATGATAATTTATCGGGCTGTTTTTATGAACACAGAGACACGGAGACACAGAGATTTATTCTCTTTGTCAAGTCGAGTGTAGTCGGGACATCTCAAGTAACACTGAGTATGCACTATGTGAGACCCCTCGACTACGCTCGGGATGACAGGGACGTATGAAAAACCTTTTTCCCTCTGTGTCTCTGAGTCTCTGTGTTCGAAAAATATATTCCCATTTTAGAAGCTAATCTTCACACCGGCATTGATGCGTACACCGTAGTACTCGGCCTGCATAGAACGGTCGGGCGTGCCTTGGTAGTAGCGCAAGGGCTGGTTCAGCAGGTTGGTGGCTTCGGCGTAGAAAGTAGTCTTGAATGCCTTGCCGAAGGTGTAGCTGGCGTTGACGTCCATATAGTTCACCTTGTCGTAGTAGCGGTCGTAGAAAGCTTCCTCACCCACTTCGTCGATGAACTCGCTGGCGAAGTTGTAGCTCCAACGCAGGTTGAAACCTTTCTTCTCGAAGTAGAGCGAGAGGTTGGCGGTGTGCTCGGGCGAACCGGGCAGGCGCATATCGTCGTTCTCGCGGCCTTCGTAGTTGAAGTTGTTCACCTTGCTGTACGTGTAGGTGTAGTTTCCGTAGAGACCTACGCACTTCAAAGCCGGATGGATGAAGCCGAAGTCACGTTGGTAAGCTATTTCGACACCGAACAGGTTGGCGTCACCGGCGTTGATGGGGGTTTTCATCTCGTCATACTCCACACCGTTGTACATATAGTTCTGCTGGCGATAGTCCACGATGAAGTCGTTGATTTTCTTGTAGAAGATACCACCGCTTACGAGACCGATAGACTTGAAGTAATACTCGGCGCTGAGGTCGAGGTTGTACGAGAGGGTCGGCTCCAGGTTGGGGTTACCGAAGGCGATGTCTTCCTTGTCGATGATGACGTTGGGCACGAGGTCGGCGTACTTAGGACGCGACAGGGTGTTGGTGAAGGCGGCACGCAGCTTCAGGTCATCGTTCACGTCCCACTTCAGCAAGACACTGGGCAGTACGTTGATGTAGCTCTTGCTTTGCTCGCCGGTGGGGGTGAGGCTCTCTTCGTCGGTGCCGTCCTGGTCACCGTCGTTATAAACGTAACCGCTGTAAGTGACGTGCGTGTTCTCCAAACGGAGACCTGCCATCAAGTTCCAACGTTTGCCCAGTTGCTGGTCGAAGCGGATGTATCCGGCGGTTACCGTCTCGTGTGCCTCGAAGTTCTCGGCCATTTCATCGTATTTGATTTCTTCCTTAAACTCGGCAGAGTTCTTCACGTCGATGTTTCCTACATATTCCTTGTCTACAAAGTTTCCTACTTGATAACGGTCTCCGGCCATATAGCCGTCACGGTTCTGGTTGATCAAGTGACCCAGCGCGTCTGCTACGAAAGCGTCCTCGTCCGTGGGCTTGTATTTGTAGAAGTCAATCCATTTCTCCTTGTCTTTGTCTACCACCTTGGCGCCGAATTTCAGCTTGTTGGCAAACTTGCCTTGTACGAGAGGCAGTTCGAAGTTAGCGCTGAACTTGAGGTCTTTCTCCTTGATGTCCTCAAACTGTTCAGTCAGCTCGTCCAGCTCAAAACCGTTTGAGTTGCCTGTGTGCAGCAGAATATCCTCGTCACCTTTGGCACTCATATAAGGGCGACGGATATCGCTCCAGTCGGTGTTCATAGCGATGTCTTCTTTCTTAAAGGCCAAATAACGTTCGTGTGGACGGTTCTCGCTGGCTTGCGCGTAAGACGCTTTCCAGTCGAATTGCAGGCGGCCGAAGAGGTGCTCACCGCCCAAGGTGAAGTCCATCGTGCGTTGTTGCTCCAAACGGGCGTAACGTTCATCCGGACCACCGGCTTTGCTTTCGTAGATTACCTCGTAACGGTCAGTAGCACCACCCACGTCTTCGGGATCCATATATTTATAGGTGTGGCGATAGCGGTTCTCCCAGTCGTTACGGTTGTTGAAGATACCTTTGAAGTCCAGTTTGTGGTTGGCGTTGATTTCCCAGTCGAGTGCCAATGAGTAGCTTTGGCGTTCGCGGGTAACGAAGTATTGGCGCACTTCGTATTCGTCCAGATAGACATTGCCGTCATCGTCTTTCTCGTAGGCCATTTCCACATCGTCGCTACCGGCGGGGTTGTTCTGGTAAGAAGCCGACAGCATCACGCCCAACTTGTCATTGAAGAAGCGGTCGCCGTAAGTGAAGCCCAAGTTCAAGTTCATCTTGTCGGCCACGAAGTTATAGCCTGTACCGGCCGTGGCGCTGATGAAGCGTTTGTAAGGAGAGTTCTTCGTAACAAGGTTGATAGAACCACCGATAGCGTCGGCATCCATATCCGGAGTCACGACTTTATTTACCTCGATGGTCTGAATCATATCGGCGGGAATCAAGTCGAGCTGCACGTTACGGGTCTCGCCTTCGGCAGAGGGCACACGGTTGCCGTTGATGGTCACCGAGCTCATATCCGCGCTTGTACCACGCACTTGGCCGAAGCGAGCCTCGCCCTGGTCGTATTGTACGTTGATACCGCTGATGCGCTTCAAGGCGTCACCGATGTTGGAGTCGGGGAACTTGCCCACTTGGTCGGCAGATACTACGTTCGTAATACCCAAATTGCTCTTTTGGGCGGAGAGGGCGCGGCGTTGTCCGGTGAAAGCACCGCCTACAACGACCTCTTGCAGTTCGACGCCTTCGCTCATCACCACGTCTTTTTCAACGGTTTTCCCTTGCGGAATAGTAATGGTCATTTCTACCGGTGAGTAACCTACGTAAGTCACTTTCACCTTGTAAGTTCCGGGTTCTAGGTTGGAGAAGGTGTAGAAGCCATTGATGTCACTGGTCACACCTGTATGGAGCTTTTCGATGTAGACGGTAGCTCCGGGGAGAGTTTGTTTCGTGTTGTCGATCACTCGGCCACGAATGGTTCCTTTTGCCGATACGGCATCATTCTCATCTGCCATTACGGGGGCAGAAGCAGTTGCAATCAGGAATGCGAATAACAGTCCTTTTAAAATACGTTTCATACCTATTTAAATCTGTTAATAATTTGCCGCAAAAGTATAGGTATGCGGTTACGTATTCTTTACGGGACTTTGAAGAACGTGCAACAAACGTGTTTCAAACGTGTTACTGTTTCCGGCACCGTATCAAGATTTTACGCTCGCCGATGGTGGTGGCAAAAAGATAGGTGTCGCCTCCTTCGGCCAGCTTCAGGCGTTTGCGCAGTTCGCCTACGGAAGCGGGGAAGTTGCGGACGGTTAGGTTGGCCTGCTTCACTCCGCCTAACAAGTCTTTCACTTCTTTCTTGCCGAAGCCGCACCAGCCTTCGATGCGGAAGGCGCGTCCGGGGAAGTCAGGTGTCCAGGTATTGGACGTATAGAGATGGCTGTTGGGATGAAGTTTCACCATATTATATATATAAGCAAGCGTGCGGAAGGCTCCGGCTTTCAGAAGGGCGGCATTCGGCTCATAGAGAAAAGTGCCGGGGATGTCGGCATAAGGACATACGGCTTCCTGTTCGGCACGGCGGGTGAAGGTCAAGGGCGGTTGGGTGGTGCCAAGGTTGACGCAATGGACAGGCACTCCATCCGGCTGCACGTTGTTGTCTTTGCTTAGCGCCAAAAGCAGTTCTTTGCATTCGTTCGCTACGGCTACGATGTGGGCTTCGGCCACGTGGCGCAGGTCGTGCAAAGCTTGGACAAGGTCGAGCATCGGCGAAAGTTTGACCAGCACTTGGCGGGACTTTGCCAACAGCAGCTCTTCCAAGGCGGCAACGTCGGGTTCGCAATCGGATATGGCCACCACCTTTCCTCCCTGTCCGTCGCGCCGGGCTGGGTCGATGAATATCCAGTCGACGGGTGGCATTTCTTGCAGGTATGTTGCGCTTTCGGTTGGGTGGATGGTGATATGATGCAATCCCAATGCGGGGAAGTTGTGCCGCGCGATGTCGCAAAGTGTCTCTTGCCGCTCTACATAAGCCGCTTGCCGGAAGAGGGTAGAAAGAAAAGCACAATCAATGCCGAATCCGCCGGTCAAGTCGGCCAATGTGTCTCGCTTCCCCTCTTTGCTTTCCAATACAGAGGCTTTATAGCGCGCGGTCAATTCGGAAGAACATTGCTCCAGGGACAGATGCGGGGGGTAGAGGATTTCATCGCAGGCGGCCCATGTCGGCACTTTGTCTTTCAAGGTTTGCCATCCGCTTATCTGCGTGAGGGCAAGGGGCATATCCACTTCAGGGTATTTGGCGGCTTGCAGGGCCAGATGGCGTACGTCTTCCAAGCGGTGCTCGTGGATAAAGCGGCGGGTATTTTCGGTAATGATTGGCATGCTTAATGTGGATATCAGATAATTTTGTCGGGAACAAAGATACATAGAAATAAAAAGAAAAACGAATGATGTCCGAATAAGGCCTGATTTTTCCCGATAAATCCCTATATTTGCCAACAGCAATTTAGCGGATTGAGTTGTGTGACCGAATTATTCATCCGCAGATGACGCGGATGACGCCGATTTATTTTTTTCTCTGCAATGACAAGGATATGGGCGAAGCCCCTTAAAAATCTGTGTTATCTGCGTCATCTGCGGGTGAAAAATGGACACGCATATATGCCGTAAAGAACAATAAAAGTATTGAAAAATGGCAATGAAGGAATTTGTAATCTCGGAAGCGCAGGTAGAGACAGCCGTGCTGGTGGGACTCATCACCAAGACGCAGGACGAGCGTAAGACGAACGAGTATTTGGATGAGCTGGCTTTTCTGGCGGAAACGGCCGGGGCGGAAGTGGTGAAACGCTTCACGCAGAAATTGGACCAAGCCAACTCCGTAACCTACGTGGGGAAGGGAAAACTGGACGAAATCAAGCAATACATCAAGGCCGAAGAAGAGGAGGAACGCGAGATAGGAATGGTTATCTTCGACGATGAACTGTCCGCCAAGCAGATACGCAACATAGAGGCGGAACTGAAAGTGAAGATATTGGATCGTACGTCGCTCATCCTTGACATCTTTGCCATGCGGGCACAGACCGCCAACGCAAAGACACAAGTAGAATTGGCGCAATATAAATATATGTTGCCTCGTTTGCAACGCTTGTGGACGCACTTGGAACGTCAAGGAGGTGGTTCGGGCGCCGGAGGCGGAAAAGGTTCTGTGGGACTTCGTGGACCGGGTGAGACGCAGTTGGAGATGGACCGCCGTATCATCCTCAACCGAATGTCCTTGCTGAAGGAACGCTTGGCGGAGATTGACAAGCAAAAGTCCACGCAGCGCAAGAACCGAGGGCGACTGATACGTGTGGCGTTGGTGGGTTACACCAACGTTGGCAAGTCCACCTTGATGAACCTGCTGGCCAAGAGTGAAGTGTTTGCCGAAAATAAACTGTTCGCTACCTTGGACACCACGGTGCGCAAGGTGATTATCGACAACTTGCCTTTCCTTCTGTCGGACACGGTAGGGTTCATCCGCAAGTTGCCTACGGATTTGGTGGATTCGTTCAAATCGACTTTGGACGAGGTGCGCGAGGCTGACCTGCTGTTGCATGTGGTGGACATCTCGCATCCCGACTTTGAAGAACAGATAGAAGTAGTGAACAAGACGTTGGCGGACATTGGGGCGGCCGGAAAGCTGATGATACTTGTGTTCAACAAAATAGACGCATATACTTACGTGCAGAAGGCGGAAGACGACCTGACGCCGCGCACCAAGGAAAACTTGACGTTGGAGGACTTGATGCGCACTTGGATGGCCAAGATGGAGGATAGCTGCATTTTCATTTCCGCCCGTGAGAAAACCAATCTGGAGGAATTGAAGGCATTGGTCTACAAGCGTGTCCGCGAGCTGCACGTGCAGAAGTATCCCTATAACGATTTCCTATATCCTACTTACGATGAATAATTACCGGAAACTGACCGAGGAAGAAATCCTGCGGTTGAAAAGTCAGTCATGTCTGGCTGAACATTGGGAGCAGATAGACGTTGCGCCTGAGTTTACGACGGAATACGTGCATCATGTACGCTTTTCGGGGGTAGTGAAATTAGGAGTGTTTCAGTCGGAATTCACCTTGCCGGGCGGAATCTGCAAGCACTCCGGTCTGCGGCATGTGACGCTGCATAATGTTAGGGTGGGCGATAATTGTTGCATCGAACATATCCAGAACTACATCGCCAATTATGAGATAGGGCACGATACGTTTATCGAAAACGTAGATATGTTGTTGGTGGATGGGGTGTCGAAGTTCGGAAATGGCGTAGAGGTGTCCGTCCTGAACGAAACGGGCGGGCGCGAAGTGCTTATCAATGACAAACTTTCGGCTCATTTGGCTTACATTATGGCGCTTTACCGCCATCGGCCCGAACTAATCGCCCGGCTGAAAGAAATCACGGACTATTACGCCAACAAGCACGCTTCGGCCACGGGAACCATCGGTTCGCATGTGACCATCCTCAATACCGGTTCCATCAAGAATGTCCGTATCGGAGATTATGCCCACATCTGCGGGGCGTGCCGCTTGTCCAACGGGAGTATTAACAGCAATGAATCGGCTCCGGTGCACGTCGGAGACGGAGTTGTCTGCGATGACTTCATCATTTCCAGCGGTTCGCACGTGGATGACGGCGCGATGCTGACGCGTTGCTTCGTGGGGCAGGCCTGTAAGCTGGGGCACAACTATTCGGCTTCCGATTCCTTGTTCTTCAGCAATTGCCAGGGGGAGAACGGTGAGGCGTGCGCTATCTTCGCCGGCCCGTTTACGGTGACGCACCATAAGTCCACGTTGCTCATAGCCGGTATGTTTTCTTTTATGAATGCCGGTTCGGGCTCCAACCAAAGCAATCACATGTACAAACTCGGCCCCATCCACCAAGGCACGTTGGAGCGTGGTGCCAAGATCACCTCTGACTCTTACCTGTTGTGGCCGGCTCGTGTAGGCGCTTTCTCCTTGGTGATGGGGCGTCACGTCAACCATTCTGATACGTCCAACTTGCCGTTTTCTTACTTGATAGAGCAGAACAACACGACTTATCTTGTGCCCGGAGTCAACCTGCGGAGTGTGGGAACCATCCGTGATGCGCAGAAGTGGCCCAAACGAGACGGGTGTACGGACCCTCATAAACTGGACTTCATCAATTACAATTTGCTCAGCCCTTATACTGTGCAGAAGATGTTCAAAGGGAGGGAGATATTGCTCAACTTACGTAGCGCTAGCGGGGAGTTGTCCGACATCTATTCGTTCCATAGTGCCAAAATACGCAATTCGTCGTTGATGAAAGGCATTCGTTTCTATGAAATTGCCATCCATAAGTTTTTGGGCAATTCCGTCATCAAGCGTTTGGAGGAGATAAATTTCCATAGCGATGAGGAAATCCGCGCCCGTTTGCGTCCCGACACTCCGATAGGGCGTGGCGAGTGGGTCGACATATCCGGTCTGATTGCCCCGAAGAGCGAAGTGGATGCCTTGATAGCCGACATTGAGTGTGGAAAAGTGAACAAACTGAAGGAAATCAACGCCGAGTTTGAGCGGATGCATCGCAATTATTACACCTACGAGTGGACTTGGGCTTACGAAATGTTGGAAGGGTTCTATGGTGTGAAACCGGAGGAGATGACCGCCGGCGACATCATCCACATCGTAGAGAAATGGAAAGAAGCGGTTATCGGCTTGGACCACATGGTGTACGAAGATGCCAAGAAGGAATTCTCCATGGCTTCCATGACTGGCTTCGGTGCCGACGGCTCCCGCTTGGAGAAAGAAATGGACTTCGAGCAAGTGCGGGGTGACTTCGAGAGCAACCCGTTTGTCACCGCCGTGTTGAAGCACATCGAGGTGAAGAGCGCCCTGGGGGACGAACTGATAGAAAGGATGAAGCAAGTTTTGTCATAAGCGAGGGGTGTTGTAATGTGGTACTATGAAATACATTGGGTTGATATCACACAGGCTCTGTTAGCCTTTCGAACAGCTATGCCCGATGGCAGTTTCGGATTGTCGGTTATCCTTTGCCTCCCCCTGTTAGGAGTATTCAACTATTGGTTACGGAAGAAATTCAGGCATTTATTGAGGTAATTCGATAATACTTCCTATCTTTGTCCTCAAGTACGATAAAATGAATTTCATAAAAATGTAATTATGGCAACACCCGAATTCAAGTATGCGCCCATGTTCCAATTGGGCAAGGACGACACGGAGTATTATCTCCTGAGCAAAGAAGGCGTGTCGGTAAGCGAGTTTGAAGGGAAACCGATTTTGAAGGTAAGTCCCGAGGCTTTGACGATGCTGGCCAATGCGGCTTTCCGCGATGTCAACTTCCTGTTGCGCCGCTCGCACAACGAGCAGGTGGCTAAAATACTCTCCGACCCTGAAGCAAGTGATAACGACAAGTATGTGGCACTGACCTTCCTGCGTAACGCGGAGGTGGCCAGCAAAGGACAACTTCCTTTCTGCCAAGACACTGGTACGGCCATTATCCACGGCGAGAAGGGACAGCAGGTATGGACCGGCTTCTGCGATGAAGAAGCCTTGTCGTTAGGCGTCTACAAGACTTATACTGAAGAGAACTTGCGCTATTCGCAAAATGCGCCGCTCACGATGTACGAAGAAGTGAACACTCGCTGCAATTTGCCCGCCCAGATAGACATTGAGGCTACGGAAGGCGATGAATATAAATTCTTGTGTGTGGTGAAAGGCGGTGGCTCGGCCAATAAGACCTATTTCTATCAGGAGACCAAGGCCCGTATCCAGAATCCGGGTACATTGGTGCCGTTCCTGGTGGAGAAGATGAAGACATTGGGTACGGCCGCTTGTCCGCCTTATCACATCGCTTTCGTGATTGGCGGTACTTCGGCTGAGAAGAATTTGCTGACCGTGAAGCTGGCTTCCACTCATTATTATGATAACCTGCCTACGACGGGTGATGAGACCGGTCGTGCTTTCCGTGATGTAGAGTTGGAGAAGCAATTGCTGGAAGAAGCTCACAACATTGGTCTTGGCGCACAGTTTGGCGGCAAATACTTCGCTCACGACATTCGCGTCATCCGTTTGCCCCGTCACGGTGCTTCTTGCCCGATAGGTTTAGGCGTGAGCTGCTCGGCCGACCGTAACATCAAAGCTAAGATTAACAAGGACGGCATCTGGATAGAGAAACTGGACGACAATCCCGGCGAACTGATTCCGGAAGAACTACGTAAGGCAGGCGAAGGAAACGCCGTGCGCATCGACTTGAACCAACCGATGAGCGAGATTTGCAAGATTCTGTCCCAGTATCCCGTGGCTACTCGTGTGAGTCTGAACGGTACTATTATTGTAGCCCGTGACATCGCTCATGCCAAACTGAAAGCTCGTCTGGATGCCGGTGAGGACTTGCCTCAATACTTCAAAGACCATCCCGTGCTCTATGCGGGTCCGGCCAAGACACCGAAGGGTATGCCTTGTGGCTCTATGGGACCGACTACGGCCAATCGTATGGATCCGTATGTAGATGAGTTCCAAGACCATGGCGGTTCGATGGTGATGATTGCCAAAGGCAACCGTACGCAGGTAGTGACCGATGCTTGCCAAAAGCACGGTGGTTTCTACTTGGGTAGCATTGGCGGACCGGCTGCCGTTCTCTCTATGAATAGCATCAAGAGCATTGAGTGCGTGGAATATCCCGAATTGGGTATGGAAGCCATTTGGAAGATTGATGTGGTAGACTTCCCTGCTTTCATCCTAGTAGATGATAAAGGCAACGATTTCTTCAAACAATTGAAGCCCCGTTGTAACTGCAAATAATAAATATTATTCCATAAGAAGTGATTTTAAATGTTAATTGGAAGCCGTTCTGCATGTGAATGTAGAACGGCTTTTTTTACGTTTATCCGCCAAATGTGACGTTGAAACCGAAGCTGACATTCATAATGCTGTTAATTTGAATCTAAAAAACAGCCGCATAAGTATAAAAGATTTTAATAGGATGTTCTTCAAGTTTGAGAAAATGTTGTGAATTTCTTATTCCATTCTGTCAAGGAATGTTTGGGAAAGGCTATGAAACATGATAGACGTCGTGATAGTGGCGCTTCTCGGTGTTGAGGCTGCAAGTGGCGTCAATGCCGGCTTGCTGTAACCGGGTTGTTATCTCCAAGAGTTGTTTGCGGGGGACGCGGCCGATATAAAATAAACGATAGCGGTAGTCTTGGTCTAATAGCTCCATCACATGGGTGGCGTTCAGTTCGCGGGCAAATTCGAAATTGATTTTGCGCAAGTCTTTGTAAGCGTAACGGATTTCGCGTCCGGCACTCATAATGGTCAGTGTGTCGGCATCCAGTTTTAGGTAACAAAAACGTGCTTGCAGCAGATAGATAGAATATAGGCTCATGCCGAAAAAGAGAAGAGAGAAAACAATTCCTGCTATTGTATGGATTGTAACGATGTGCAATCCCAGGTAGAAACATACGGCGAACAGGGCGAAATACCACAACATATAGAGCGACAGACGTCGGTAGGTAACGGTGGGTTGCGGAGCTTTTTGGGGAATTCCCGGTCGATAGTTGGCAAAAGGCTTCCCGTTTGCCAACAGCGTATGTATCAGTGCGGTTGGATGGTTGCGCAGATGCACGGTCAGCACCTTCTCGCCTCCCGATTTCAGTTGTAGCGTAAGCAGCCCAGGCCCATACAGGTTGGATGCGCTATGCGTCTCAGGCTCTGGCGTGTAACGCTGCATAAAACGAAAGCTCTGTATGTCGTCCAAGGCGATGCGGTGTTTCCTCAGATATGTTACGGCTCGTCGGGTCTCTTTCTCGGTGGCTTTCATGACTTCTCTTGTTTTTGAGGTTCTTCTTTCTTGAGTTCCGGATAGCTGATACGTGTGTGGTAGATGGTCTTCAGCTTCTCTTTGAACACTTCTTTTACGGTCGCTATGTCTTTAAAGGTGATAGGACATTCCTTGAAGTAACCTTCCTCCACTTGCGAATCGATGATTTTGTCCACCAGGTTGCCGATAGTTGCTTCCGTGTATTCGGGCAAGCTGCGTGACGCGGCTTCTACGGAGTCGGCCATCATCAGGATGGCTTGCTCCTTTGTAAAAGGATTGGGGCCGGGGTAAGTGAAGAGGGCTTCGTCCGGCTCTTGCCCCGGATGTTCGTTCTTCCAAGAGATGTAGAAATACTTGGTCTTCCCTTTCCCGTGATGGGTGGAAATGAAATCTTTGATGACCTTGGGCAGATTGTGTTTCTCGGCCAGTTTAAGCCCGTCCGTGACGTGGCTGATGACCACTTGGGCGCTCTGCTCGTAGTTGAGGTTCTTATGCGGGTTGACGCCTCCTTGTTGGTTTTCGGTGAAAAAAGCCGGGTTCTCCATCTTGCCAATGTCGTGGTACAAAGCGCCGGTACGCACCAATTGGCTTTTGGCGTCTATACGGTTGGCGGCCTCTGCGGCCAAGTTGGCTACTTGCATGGAGTGTTGGAAGGTGCCGGGCACCGTCTCGGACATGCGGCGTAGCAATGGCGTGTTGATGTTGGACAACTCAACGAGTGTGACGTTGGAGGTAAAACCGAAAGTCTTTTCCAGCAAGAACAATAACGGGTAGGTGAACAGCAACAGGATGCCGTTGATTATAAAGTAGATGTACATCCGTCCGTTCAGTTTCGAGAGGTCGTTTTCGGTAATCATCTCGAACGCGAAGTAGAGTAGGGCGTAGGTGAGAATGACGAGTACGGCACTCTTGAACAACTGCGAGCGTTGCGACAATTCTCTCAAGCTGTATATGGCCGCCAATCCGGCGGTGATTTGCAATAGGATGAACTCGTGCGGATAGCGCAGGCAGATGGAACATATTAATATGGTGATGACATGGGTGATGAAAGCCGTGCGCGAGTCAAGGAACACGCGTATGATCATCGGCAGCATGGCATAGGGCAGTATGTAGACGTTGAAGAGGTTATGGGCCACCATCAAGGCCGTCACCACGCTGTAAATCATAACGAGCGCAAAGAGCAGTGACAGGCTTCCTTTACGGTTGTAGTAGTCCTTACGGAAAAGGTCGAGATAGAGCATAAAACACAGCATAAAGATGCTGACGTAAACCAATTGTCCGGCCCACATCAACCGTTTTTGGCCTACGCCTTGGCTTCGCTTTTCCGATTCTTGCCTCAGGCTTTCCAGAATGTTGTAGGTCTCCGGGCTTACAATCTCCCCCCGGTCGATAATCTTTTGTCCGCTCAGTACGATTCCTTTCGCCCACGAGTAGTTTTCCAGCATCTCTTGCTTGGCGCTCTCCGTACGTTCGGTGTCATACGTCAAGTTGGGCTCCAGGTATTCGTTGAGTTGATAATGTCGCAGGATGTGGGGACTATAGTGGACGGTGTCATTTTGCAATAGCAATTGGTAGGCCATTTTTACCGACAGCAGGCGGCTGATGTCCTGCGAGTAAGCCAACTTTTGGTCCACTATCCGGATGTCCCGCTGGGCACTGTCCTTTTGCAGGCTTGCCAGTGCTTCGGTGTCCATGATGCCTTGCTTGTAGACTTTCGTCAGCATCCGTTCAATGTAAGGCAGATATCTCCGGTCGGTGGCACTTTTCGCTATGTTTGCGTTGTATTTTTCCCTCAGTTTGTTGATGGCCGTTTGTGCCGCCTGGGTGTCAAGCGTATAGTAAGGCTGGAAGTTCCGCAAAATGCTGTCCTGCTCGCGCTTCACTTCTTCGGACGTCTTGTAAATGGGGAAATCGAAGGTGGCCATCAGTTGCCCATACTTCCAAGGCTTGTTGATGTCAAACTGATAGTTGAACTTTCCGTCACGTGGCAGGAAGTAAACGATTATCAGCACTGTGCCGATGAAAATAAGGGCTTTATATAGCAAATCTCTATATTTTACCGTTTTATTTGTATTGAATTTATTCATATCTGCCGAAATTTTTGCGAAAAGTACGAAAAAAAACAATGATATGAAAAAAAACACTTAATTTTGCCACCTAAAATATCCTAAAGCAGATTTTACGTATGACAGAAAGAAGAGTCAGAGTCCGTTTCGCCCCCAGTCCTACGGGAGCTTTGCACATCGGTGGTGTGCGCACGGCTTTATACAATTACCTCTTTGCACGCCAACATGGCGGTGACTTGATTTTCCGTATTGAAGACACTGACAGCAACCGTTTTGTGCCGGGAGCTGAAGAATATATCCTGGAATCGTTCAAGTGGTTGGGCATCCCGTTTGACGAAGGCGTCAGCTTCGGGGGTGACCACGGTCCTTATCGTCAGTCCGAACGTCGGGACATATATAAGAAATATGTAAAAGTATTGCTGGACAATGGCAAGGCTTACATCGCTTTCGACACGCCCGAAGAGTTGGACGCCAAGCGTAAGGAGGTTGCCAACTTCCAATACGATGCTTCCACCCGCATGCAGATGCGCAATTCGCTGACCCTGCCGCAGGAAGAAGTGGACAAGCTGATAGCCGAAGGCAAGCAGTACGTGGTGCGCTTCAAGATAGAGCCGAACGAGGATGTGCATGTGCACGACCTGATTCGGGGTGAAGTGGTCATCAACTCTTCCATCCTGGACGATAAGGTCCTGTATAAATCGGCCGATGAATTGCCTACTTACCACTTGGCCAACATCGTGGACGACCATCTGATGGAAGTCTCCCACGTCATCCGTGGCGAAGAATGGTTGCCCTCCGCTCCCTTGCACGTATTGCTCTATCGCGCTTTCGGTTGGGAAGACACCATGCCCCAATTCGCCCACCTGCCTCTCTTGCTGAAACCCGAGGGGAATGGCAAACTGAGCAAGCGCGACGGTGACCGTCTGGGCTTCCCTGTATTCCCCTTGGAGTGGCACGACCCCAAGACGGGCGAAGTGTCTTCCGGCTATCGCGAAGCCGGTTACCTGCCCGAAGCTGTCATCAACTTCCTTGCCCTGTTGGGATGGAATCCGGGCAACGACCAGGAGCTGATGTCGATGGACGAACTGGTAAAGCTCTTCAACCTGAGCCATTGCAGCAAGGCGGGTGCCAAGTTCGACTATAAGAAAGGCATTTGGTTCAACCACGAATATATCCTGAAGAAGCCGGACGACGAAGTGGCCGAACTCTTCAAACCGGTATTGGCGGGGAACGGTATGGATGTTTCCGCTTATAGCGATGAATACCTGACCCGCGTGGTAAGTCTGGTGAAAGGCCGCGTCAACTTCGTGAAAGAATTGTGGGACCAAGCCCGCTTCTTCTTCGTGGCACCGGAGACTTATGCCGAGAAAGACGTGAAGAAACGTTGGTCGGAAGACACTCCGCGGATTATGGGCGAATTGATGACGCTTTTGCAGAGTATTGACGACTTCTCCTCCAAACCTTGTGAAGAGATTGTCATTGGCTGGATTACTGAGAAGGGTTACCACATGGGCAACGTGATGAACGCTTTCCGTCTGGCCGTGGTAGGCGAGTGCAAAGGCCCCCATATGTTCGATATCACCGAACTGCTGGGCAAGGAGGAAACATTGGCTCGTATTGAAAAAGCGGTCAAGACGATATGATATATCACTTGCTCCGTTTTGCCCTAAAGCTGTTGGCCTGCCTGCCTTTCGGCGTATTATACTTTTGGGCGGATGTTGTGTACTATCTGTTGTACTACATCGTCCGCTACCGGAGGAAGATAGTGCGGCGCAACTTGGTAGAATCTTTCCCCGAAAAGGATTTGCCGGAGATTAAACGGATAGAGAAGAAGTTCTACCGTTTCTTTGCGGATATGACGCTTGAAAGTTGCAAGTTGGCTTCCTTGTCACCGGAGGAAATGAAACGTCGGATGAAGTTTGTGGATGTCGAAGCGGTAAACGCCTTGTTGAGGGAAGGCCAATCCGTTTCCCTCTATCTGGGGCATTACGGAAACTGGGAATGGGTTTCGTCTATGCCCCTATGGCTGGAAAAGAAGGCGGTCGGTGCGCAAATCTACCACAAATTGCGCAATGACAATGTGGACAGATTGATGTTGGAAATCCGGAGCCGTATGGGAGCCGTCAGTGTGGATATGCACAAGACGGCTCGCTACATTACCGAATTGGCTCAGAACCACCAGGTTTGCGCCATCGGATTTATAGCAGACCAGTCACCCAAGTTCCGAGAGTCGCGTCATTTCCTATCATTTCTACACCACAAGACCCCTGTGTTGGTAGGCTCGGAAAAGATTACGAAGCATTACGGGTTCGATGCCTTCTATTTGGACGTGCGGAGAATCCGCAGGGGATATTACGAAGCCGAGTTCGTCCGGCTTCACGAGAATCCCCGCACGCTGCCTGACTTTGAATTGACGGCACTCTATTTCAAACACTTGGAGCAAGCAATAGTGCGCCAGCCGGAGTTGTACCTATGGACGCACAACCGTTTTAAACATGCCGAAAGGGAAGAATAAATAGAATAGGATGATGGATATAGATTTTGTAATCACATGGGTGGACATGAACGACCCGAAGTGGCAGGAAGACTTCGCAAAATATTCAGGCCGTAAAGGCAATACGAAGAACGGAGTTTCCGAAGCCCGCTTCCGCGACTACGGTTTCCTGAAATATTGGTTCCGTGGTGTGGAAAAGTTTGCCCCGTGGGTGCGTAAGGTACATTTCGTGACTAGCGGGCAGAAGCCGGATTGGTTGGATGAGAATCATCCGAAAATTCATCTGGTAAATCACAAAGACTATATCCCGGAGCAATTTCTGCCTACTTACAATTCGGTGGTCATAGAGCGTTACCTGCATAAAATTCCTGGATTGGCGGAGCATTTTGTCTATTTCAACGATGATTTCTACATCATAAATACCATTGGGCAAGAGCGGTTCTTCCACAACGGGTTGCCTTGTGATATCGCCGCTTTCCTCTACAACCCTTCATGGTCGCAGTGGTATAAGCGCATTAAGAACAATTTGAAAATCATCAACCGCCATTTCAACAAGAAAGAAGTAATGGCGCGCGACCACGACAAATGGTTTCATCCGAGCTATGGCTCTCGCGCCCGTTGGAACTACCTGCTGAAGCCCTATGGTAAGTTCATCACCTTGCGCACTCCCCACAATGCGCAGCCCTATCTGAAAACAACGTTTGAGGAAGTATGGGCTGTGGCCGAAAAAGAACTGACCGAGACATCTGCCAACCGTTTCCGTGCCTTGACCGACTATACGCCGGAGCTTTTCCGCACGTGGCAAATCTGTCGGGGAAACTTTGAGCCTTACAATACGTATCGCGATACCAAGATGTTCCCGCTGATGATTCGCCCCAAGCAAGCTGCTCGGGCCATCCGCGAACAAGTCTATTCGTTGGTATGCCTGAACGACAATATCCATATCCGCAACTATGCCCAAGTGATGGAAAACATCCGAGATGCCTTTGAGCATATCTTGCCGGGAAAGTCGAGTTTTGAATTATAACCCTTTAGACATTTATGAATAAGGTTCTTGCAGAAATCATAGCAGGCGTTATTCCGCATAAAATGACACGCAACCGGTGGCGTGGCATCCTGCGCTATGGGCTTGTTAAGGCTTTGAAACTAAAATTCCGGATGAAGCGCGGCCATACTTCCCCGAAATATTACTTGGCGGTATGCGCCATTGCCAAAAACGAAGGACCTTATTTTAAGGAATGGATAGAATGGCACCGTGCGCACGGAGTAGAGAAGTTCTACATCTATGACAACGAAAGCACAGACTGCACTAAGGAAGTTCTTGTGCCCTATGTTGAATCGGGTTTGGTGGAATACAATGACTGGCCGGGGCAAAAGCAACAACTGCCTGCTTATGATGATTGTTTTGAACGACATCGGT
>CALUIQ010000043.1 GCA_944320735.1 uncultured Bacteroides sp.
GCACCTGTTTCCGCTTTGCCGAAGCGGGCGAGGAAGGCGCACGGCTGATGTCGGCGGCGGACATCTACGCCACGTTGAAGCGGAGGAATCCGGCGGCTTTGCGGGATTGCACGTGTACGGCGTTCAGCCGCTTGTTGGCTCAGGTGGGGTGCAGGGTGCATACCCGGTATGGCAACGGGTATTGGGTGAAACCTGCCTATCTTTAAAATCTGTAAGAAACAAGATAAAATCAGAGTATCAATATTGCCAAATGGCGACATTGTGAAAGTGACCCAAATAGGTAATCGCATCAAACAGGCCAAACTTACATTTCTTGAAATAGAAGTGGAGGAGCTTTTCTCTAACAAACGCCATTCTCAGCTTTTGATAGAAGAGATATTATATGGCCAACAAATCAATTTGACGCAAACTCAGCAACAAGGCCTTTTTATGGATTTCTATTATCGGATGAAGGCTAAGGGGATAGAGCAGAAAACGCATGCTTTTTACCAAAATATGATGAAGGATATCTACCTCAATGCGTTGAGGGCCGTGTATGGATATGTCCTGACGTGCCATAAAGCACAAGGAGGCGAGTGGAAGAATGTCTACTTGGATATTCCGCGGAATATGGCGTTGAATCCTGATGCCACTACTTATCAATGGTTGTATACGGCTATGACAAGAGCCAGTGATACATTACATATTGTGAATGATTTTTTCATAGCATAAATTATGTCTTTCCTCAAAAAAATCACTTACCTTTGCAGCCTACATAGTAACATAATAGATGAAAAGATAAGATTATGGCAGCAAAACCTTGCATTCCGAAAGGAACACGTGACTTTTCGCCCGCGGAGATGGCGAAACGCAACTATATATTCGACACCATACGCAGCGTGTATCACCTTTATGGATTCCGGCAGATAGAGACGCCGGCCATGGAGATGCTTTCCACGCTGATGGGAAAGTATGGGGAGGAAGGTGACAAACTCTTGTTCAAGATACAAAATTCTGGCGATTATTTTTCCGGTCTGACCGATGAGGAATTGCTGAGCCGCAATGCTTCGCGACTGGCTTGCAAGTTCTGTGAGAAGGGGCTGCGGTATGACCTTACGGTGCCTTTTGCCCGCTATGTGGTGATGCATCGCGACGAGCTGACGTTTCCTTTCAAGCGTTATCAGATACAGCCGGTGTGGCGTGCCGACCGTCCGCAGAAAGGACGTTACCGGGAGTTCTACCAATGTGACGCCGACGTGGTGGGCAGCGATTCGTTGCTGAACGAGGTGGAATTGATGCAGATTGTGGACACGGTGTTCTCCCGCTTCGGCATACGGGTGTGCATCAAGATAAACAACCGGAAGATACTGACCGGCATGGCCGAAATCATTGGCGAGGCGGATAAGATTGTGGACATAACCGTGGCCATCGACAAGCTGGACAAGATTGGGCTGGACAATGTAAATGCGGAGTTGCGCGACAAGGGCATTGCGGAGGAAGCCATAGCCAAACTGCAACCTATCATCTTGTTGAGCGGGACCAATGAGGAAAAGCTGGCCACGCTGCGGCAGGTGTTGGCGGATAGTCCTACGGGGTTGAAAGGCGTGGAGGAAACGGAGTTCATTCTTTCTACCTTGGCTGGATTGGGTATGAAGAACGAGTTGGAACTGGACTTGACGTTGGCGCGCGGACTGAATTATTATACGGGAGCCATCTTCGAGGTGAAGGCGTTGGACGTGCAGATAGGAAGCATTACCGGCGGCGGACGCTATGACAATCTGACAGGCGTGTTTGGCATGGCAGGTGTCAGTGGGGTAGGCATCTCGTTTGGGGCCGACCGCATCTTTGACGTGCTGAACCAACTCGAACTTTATCCCAAGGAAGCGGTCAATGGCACGCAACTGCTGTTCATTAACTTTGGCGAGCGTGAGGCGGCTTTCTCCATGCAGGTGTTGGCCAAGGCACGCGCGGCAGGCATTCGTGCCGAGTTGTATCCGGATTGTTGCAAGATGAAGAAGCAGATGGGCTATGCCAATGCCAACGGCATTCCTTATGTGGCCTTGGTAGGGGAGAACGAGATGAACGAAGGCAAGGTGACACTGAAGAATATGGATACAGGCGAACAACGGCTGCTGACGCCGGAGGAGTTGGTGGACGAGCTGGGCAAGTAACACACCATATTATTTATAGCATTCAGAAAAGGGGCTGCCAAGATGTCGGATAGGAGGCATCTTGGCAGCCCTTTTGCTTTGTTTTGTTACGATTTATCCGTTTTTGTGCGGCTTTTCGAAATATTTTTCGTAAGTTTGTCATGCAAGTGTATGAGAAATGTAATGTCCGCTTTGTACTTTTGTCAACACAATAAAAAGGAGGTTTGTATGGTTTCGGTCGATTTTAAAGAAGAAAGGAACAATATTCTTGTCGGTATCTTAATGATTGTCCTTTCCATTTTGTTTTTGTTCTTTATGGGGCGTTCGATGGTACAATCTACCCAATCCTTTTGGAACGGTTGCGTGATGGAGCATTTGCTGGACTGACTTATTGTCAGTCTTTCCTGCCATATCCGTCATCACAATCTTTTGGCACGGTTTTCGTAGTTCCTTTAGCGCTTGTGATGAGCAAGCGAAATAAAGAAAATAATGTGTAACATAAAAAATAGAAAGAACTATGAA
>CALUIQ010000044.1 GCA_944320735.1 uncultured Bacteroides sp.
AAGCCAGCACAAAGGGGACAAGGATGGAGACATAGGCCATAGTCTTGAGCGTGAACTCACTGGAGCTGCTGTTGGCTAGCGTCAACGAACTTTGCAAGTCTACGGTAGAAGGATAGTAGGCCGTATGGTTATAACCAGCTACCAACAGCAGAGCCAGCACTGTGAGCACCGTACCTGCTCCGGCAAACCAAATGCCTTTGTCGTAACCAACCTTCCACAAAGTGCGGATAATGCCCCACAACACGCCAATCACTCCCAACAGGAACACCACCAGCACCCAAGGCAACGCAAGGAAGTTGTGCAGGTATTTGAAAGGTTCCATATACACCTCACCCGTCTCTGGATTAACGGCGTATCCGTCTTTCACCAAAACATACACCAAAAAGGTTAGGAAGCAACCCAAAAATAATGCGGCGTTAAGCCAAAGGGATTGGCGGCATTTACACGTCAAGGCATCATCGTCAATGTTGTTGATAAAATAAAGAAGCCCCAACACACGCGCCAGGAAGTAGACCGCCAGCCCTAAAAGAAGGTTCCACACGTTGCCAAGGGCATCCAGCCCATGCCACCCGTTGGCCCAACGGCTGATGACGGGCATAGCTATGTCCGCCATGTTTTCCTTGTCTACATAGAAAGCGGAACCGGTAAAGAAGGTCGCTACCGCACCTCCCAGCAACAACGGACCGATGACGCCATTCAGTGTCAGGAAGACACGGTAAGTATTCTTGCCCAATAGGTTGCCTGCCTTGGATTGGAATTCGTAACTGACCGCCTGCAATACGAAGCTGAACAGTATGAGCATCCACAACCAGTAGGCGCCACCGAAGCTGGTGCTATAAAACAAGGGAAACGAAGCGAAAAATGCTCCGCCGAAAGTGACGAGCGTGGTGAACGTAAACTCCCATTTGCGCCCCGTTGAGTTGACCAACATCCGACGCTGTTCCTCTGTATCGCCCAATGAAAACAACAAGGAGTTACCCCCTTGCACAAAGAGCAGGAACACCAATATTCCTCCCAATAAGGAAACGATAAACCACCAATATTCTTGAAGAAAAACCATATCTATTAATTTTTTAAGTAAATGAACAAAATTAAATGACAATTAATAATTGACAATTGATAATTGACAATTAACAATTAGCAAATACAATGAATCGGATATTGATTAGCAAATCATTGTCAATTGTCCATTGTCAATTGTTAATTGTTAATTGTCAATTGTCCATTGTCAATTGTCAATTGCGGCCTCCGGTCCTTTGCGGATGGCCTTCAGCATAATGCCTACCTCGGCTATCAGCAACACAGTAAACAGGACGAGGAAAATGAAGAAAGTGATTTGCACCGAACCTACTTCCAGCTTGGAGATGGCAACGTTGACTGGCAGCATATCCTGAATGGTCCACGGCTGGCGTCCGCACTCGGCCACTGCCCACCCGGCTTGTCCGGCCAAATAGCCCAACGGGATGGTCAACATAGCCACCCAATGCATCCACCGCATACGGGTCAAGTCTTTCTTGTAAACCAAAAACAACACTACGAGGAAGAACAAGATGAAGTATCCGCCCAACACAACCATGATACGGAAAGTGTAGAACGTAAGCGGCACGTTCGGCACAAGATCGTTCGCATCCCGTATGTAACCATAGCCAAAGTAAGGCATATTCTCCTCCAACGCCTGAGAAGCCATTCGAGCCTCGGTTTCATTTCCCGCATCCTTGGCTTTGCGGTAGGCCGAGAAAGCTGCTATGGCCTTTTGGCCTCTTGCCATCTTTTCCTCCGCTGAGAGTGCTGTAGAACCGTCCTTCAACGTATATCCACCTTCCAGCAAGTCACAGATACCGGGCACAAAGGCATCGGCGTCCCGCTCGGCCAACAAGGAGAGCATCTTGGGCAACTCGATGCGTAAGAGGAAAGGATCCACTCCGTCATCGGGACTTTGCTTGGCAGGGTTGAGTACCCCTATCGCCACCAATCCGGCACCCGATTCGCCTTCATAATATCCCTCCATCGCCGCCAGCTTCATAGGTTGTTTTTGTGCCACTTGGTAAGCGGAGCCGTCACCCGTCCAAGCGGACAGCAAGGCTGCGCACAAGCCGACCCATGCGGCCACTTTCACACTGGTAAGGGCAAAGCGAGTGTCACGCTTCTTCAGCAAGTACCAGCAACTGACCCCTACCACGAAGAGGGCACCCAACACCCAACCGGACAACACCGTATGGCAAAACTTGTTGACCGCCATCGGCGAGGTAGCCACGGCCCAGAAATCCACCATTTCGTTGCGTGCCGTATCGGGATTGAACGTCATTCCTACCGGATTCTGCATCCATGCGTTGGCAACCAAAATCCACCAAGCGGAAAGTGTTGCCCCCAATCCCGTAAGCCAAGTCGAAGCGAGATGGAATCCACGACTTACCTTCTCCCAACCAAAAAACATCACAGCTATGAACGTGGCTTCCATGAAAAAGGCTACGATTCCCTCGATAGCCAGTGGCGCGCCAAAGATATCGCCCACGAACCAACTGTAATTACTCCAATTGGTACCGAACTCGAACTCCAGAATAATGCCCGTGGCCACACCAATGGCAAAGTTGATTCCGAAAAGTTTCATCCAGAAACGGGCGACGCGTTTCCAAAAGTCATTACCCGTGCGATAATACACCGTCTCCATAATACCCATAATGACAGCCAGTCCCAACGTGAGCGGCACAAACAGCCAATGATAAATGGCGGTCAGGGCGAACTGCGCCCGCGACCAGTCAATCAACGAAGAATCAATGTGCTCTAACATAATTATTATAAGTGATTAATCATATTTAGTTTATACTATATAGGAGGAGTTAAGTCCTATCGAATAGGCGCCGCACGTTCTATCAGCTCACGGCTGACGTAATCTTCCTCCCCACCATCCACCCCCGCCAAGAAATCGGGGAAAAAGAAAAGCCGGAGAATAAAGAACAGCACAAACAGCTTCAGCAGGATAATGGCCCATAAAGTACGCCCCAAGGTCATACTCCGGAATCCGTCACGATAAAAGCGCCACACGCCCACAAAGGTTTTCTTCATATTTTATAAGTTGGTGTACAGAATTAACTTATACCACAGATAACACTGATTTAACAGATGACCACAGATATTATTTTAAAAAATAATCTGTGCAAATCAGTCTCATCTGTGTGCTATAAGATAATTTTGATTAGTTACTTAGCATTATTATATTATCAAGATTGCAAGCCAGTCTTCCTCCTCTTTCCGACTTCAGCCATTCAACCCCTACTCCCGCAAAGATAAGCAATATCGAACAACTTAGAAACCTTTTCAGCAGAAAATCCAAAGAATCATTCCATATTCCCCATCTGATTCCAAAAGAAACAAGCAAATCCACTAGAGAGTTAATGCAAATGGAAATTACTTAAAAAGAGAAACACCTTATGTATTTTTTTCCTAACTTTGTAAGGAACAACAAAAAAAATTTATAGCGTATGAAAAAAGTATGTTTAGTTGCGGCATTGTCATTCTTCGCATTGGGAATGAATGCCCAAAATTTAGTCAAGAACGGTACATTTGACACTCCTCTGAATGGCGAAACTTACGAAGCGGTTCCGGCCACCGCCGATTGGTTTGTATTGGACAAGACCAACGGGGCAACGACTATAAAAGCGGTGACCGATGACGAGAAACATGGAAACGCAGTTCAGATAGAAAACACCGGTGATAACTCTTGGTACAAAGCTTACTTGGGTCAACGCATAGAAGGGGCTGAAAAAGCGGCTTATACAGTAACGTTCGAAGCCAAAGGACTTACAGAAGATGCACAAGTACGTTTCTTCCTCTGCGACTCGAAAGCAAAAACGTTCATTCTACGCAAGGGGTTTGACCTGACAGACGAGACTTCGAAAAACCAGTCGGCAGCGGCTTTCAGCCGTGTACTCAAATCGGGTAAATGGACCAAAGTAACCGCCAAGTTTGACTTGTCAAAAACGGTAGACGCTTTTGCCAGCGTGAAAGCCGTAGAGGCCAAAGGAAACACGATTAACGAAGCTGACATTACGGACGAGATGTTGAAAGACTTGGTACTTGTCATCCAGTTGCAAAAGAAAAACTCAAAAGCACTGATTGACAACGTCAGCCTGCAGAAATAAATGATAATTTATCGGGCTGCGTGTCGTCTAATTTTTCAGCCGCAGATGACGCGGATGACGCGGATTTAATAATTTAAATAAACGGTATCTGTCATATCGAGCTTGTCGAGACATCTCACATAATGCTGAGTATGCGCTACGTGAGCCCCCTCGACTACGCTCGGGGTGACAGGGCGAAGCCCATTTAAAAATCCGTGTCATCCGCGTCATCTGCGGCTGAAAAATAAAACACACAGTTAAATTCCCATTTAGTTACTCTGAACCATTCGGAACTCTACGGGCTGGCCGTGTTGGCAAGTGACAGTCACTTGAGTCTTGTCACCGACTGCCGAAACCTGCACCTTCTCCGACGGCTGCGCCAATTGCCAATTTCCTTTTAAGGAAACAATCTTTTGTGATGGAGCACTGGGTTCCGGTGTCGTATAGGTTTTCGACTTGATATGCAGATTCGGGTCACACACACTCATAATCAATGTGCCATCGGTATCTACACGCTGCATCACCATTGTTTCGGCAGGGATTGAAGCTACCCGTTCATCATCCTGCAACTGCAAATTCTCGAAAGCAGCATAAGCCGTAATGCCCGTGGCGAGGTCGGTCACGATGTGAGCCACACTGTCCCGACGGACAATGGTATATGCGGGCTTTTCCTTGGCGGCAGCCAACTGCTCGGCCGTAGGCTGAATCCATACCGTATAGGCATACGAGGCACCGCGCGGTGCAGCTCCATGAATGAGGAAAGCCGATGCCTGAGGGCCTTTGTTGGCCACTTTGGTGCGCTCGTTACGACTGTCTTGCTCGGCTATCTGCATACGCACCAAGCCTTCGTGTACCTGATAATAATTGCCGTAGCCGTCACCCAACCAACATTGCGGGCCACCTGCCATCTTGGTACCGAAAGGCAGACGGTCTACCTCCCTACCCATCAGCGAAGGAACGTTCTTGCCTGTACGGAACTCGCACTGGAAAAGCGTGGTCTCCGTAGCATATTGGGCATTGCCATTGCTGATGTTGCTGCCCAAGCACACCATATGATTGTCGAAACAGAACACGGACTTACGTGCCCGGAAGTCGGGAGTAAAGTTAGGATAATCGGCTTCGGCCAACTTTATGGCAAACATTCCGTTTTTTCCTTCCAAAGAAGACGCTCCGGCAAACTCTTCGGTAGAACGCGCCATCAGGGTTCCCTTACGCGGATTCTCCAGCAAGTCGTAAGGCAAATGAATGGTTGTCGTACCGGGCAGACGATTCCAATCCCATCCGTTTTCGTTGTATCCACTTGCCGCACGCGACTTTCCGCCCATGATTTGGACGGAACCATAACTTTGGTAACGCCCGTAACGATTGTCACGGAGATAGATTTCCGAACCCCATACATTGGTGTTGTAACCCCTGAGTGTCACCATCCAGTCGCCCCGGCGGAAAATACCCGCCGCACCATAATTATAGACAAAGAAGCCTTGAGGCGCCTGTGCCGGCTGAATGCCTTTTTCCTTGAAGAAACGGGCTTCGGGCGTATTCTTCCCGTCAATGAGCCGAAGGTAATCAGCAGCCAAATGGTGGTCGAACTCATTCCCCTCGCCGGACAAGTCGCCCGACAAAGCCAACTGGGCGAATGCCTTAATATCCGCCGCGCCCATCTTTCCGGTAAACGGATGACGGCCACCAATACCGGTTCCCCACTCGTACATATTGCTATAATTGCGCATACTGGTAAACGCTTGCGCCAACACCCTACGAGCCTCAAGCGTAGGCACGAAACTAGTACCACTGGTCATAGCCACATAATCGGCCACGGTAGCCAACGCTCCGGTGGTATAACCCGGATAGAAACCTCCATGATGGAAAGTGGTGCCGTCCGGCTTGATACCTCCAATGGTACCGGGGGTATAGTTTACCGAACCGGACACCCAACGGGACAAACCTTGCAACGCCTGAATACGGTCGCGGTCGTCGGGCAACAACATCGCGGAAATCAGCTTGGCTTGCAGTAGGGTGTTCCAAGAGTCCAACAACTCATCACGAATCTCAGCACACGGACGCCGGCTTTCCTGCAACGCTGACCAAAAGACTAAGGTACGAATAATTTCGTCGGCCTTTGAAGAGCGACGGATGGCGTTGCGCATCAGCCAAGCCGTGGTATAGATTTTACGAATCTGATAACCGTAGTGGTGGTTAGTACCCATACCGCTACCGTAAGCAAAACCTTGGTCGATGGCATACTCCCACACGGTGAAGTAATTGATTTGCCCTTCGTAGGATTTCTTGCAATAGGACTCGTATGCGAAACCGCTGAGCATGGCTTCCAAGTCGTTCCAAGAGATTTCACCATTCTTGCGTTTCAATTCATCGGGTGTCAGTATAGGCCAACCCGTAAACCCATCTCCCGAAGGTTCTATACCAATTTTGTTGAACGTGTTGTAGGCTTTCTTCACCGCTCCGTCTACATTAGAAGGGGGAGCCAAAGCTTCGTCCAAATGTTCCTCAATGATTTCCAACTCACGCTTTTGCTCCTTGGTCACTTCCGCCGGACGGGGAATGTCGTAGGTGTATTGTTCCCACTCCCATACTCGGCACCAGTGCCAAAGGTCTCGACCCTCCGCAAGGGAATTGTAAGGAATCTGCATATCCGGAGTGGTACGCAAGTTCATACTTTTCTCCAACATCTTCCAACGATCCAAGTAAATCCGTCCTTTGCGTTGAGGAGCCACCAAACGGCACGTGGCAAGGGAAAGATTCTTGGCGTCGCCCAACTTGTCGCCTCTCATGCTTTGGAAACCTATCCAGCAAGCACGCCATCCTTTGGCCGCCAAGCGGAAAGTAAACCAATAGCGTACTTGCCCCTGCGCATCCAAGAACTCAAAGCGAACTGAATCTTGTTGGGGTTTCTCATTATAGATCCACAATGTGGTACCGAACTTCTTTTCATCCTTGGAATTGAGCGCAATGGGAGCATCCAACGCTATGTCTAACGTACTGCCCGGCTGAAAATCCCATTGCAGGCTTTTCGCTCCTTCTTTGTAAAAGCGGGAAGTCGTAGAAAGCGCTTTCTTCTCGGCAGCGGTAAACCCGGCAGGCACGCCTTCTTCAAAGCCGATAATCTCTTGCGACTGTGTCGCCAGAGAAACCGACAATAGAAAAGATAATAATAGTAGGTGTTTCATATATAATATGGTATAGAGAGGTAAATGATAATTTATAGGGTTAAGTGTTGTCTGATTTTTCATCCGCAGATGACACGGATGAAAAATAAAACACACAGTAAATTCCCATTTTACCTCATTGAATTTTCTCTAACTTGATATTCCGGACATATGTGGTATAAGCGGAAGAAGCATTACTCAAATTATTGAAGAAATAAATGGAAATGCCATTCACGTCCGCTTCGGTCGTAGTCTGGAAACTATCATGATTGTTCAAATTCGTATTCGCATCAGCCTGCGTAAAGTCAAGCTCCACTGTAATGGTCTTGTACGTATTGACTTCAGCATCCGCCACATTGAAAGCTACCGCATTTCTTAATCCATTGTTCAAATTGATCACTCTGAACGACTTGTCATCGGCACCGCCCCTAACAGTTACGGCAAAGACTCCGTTGCCGGCAATGGTCGATTTGAACTCGAACGTCAAGCGATAGTCAGCACGCTCGAAAGTGGTAGATCCACAGTGATAACCAAAGCTGGTAGAAGCCCATGCGCCTCTGGCTGTTGTGTTGTCCGCCTTAATGGCACTCTCTGCCGCATCATAAGATACTGTTGTTATGGCGGATACACGCGTAAACCAATAGTCAGCGGCATCGGTCAGCTTGTCATCCTGCCATCTTTCCAACTGTGTGAACGACATAGAGGAGTTGATCAAACTACCCAAATCCAACGTTCCATCGGGCACGTCTGGTTCTTCGTCTCCACCCGGCTCATCACCGCCACCAATAGAAACTTCAATCGGATTGACTTGCAACTTGGCAATGGCGGCAAAACCTCCTTTCAACGCCATCACGGAGATGTCGCGCGTATTGTCCGCCGTAGCTTTGGTTTCGGCTACCGCCGTACCGGGAGCCGTCACGGTAAGTACAGCCACATCCGTAGCGGGGTCGGCCTCGGCCAAGGTGGCTTTCCAACCCATCGGAGCGGTAATGACCGTATGGTCGGCACCCTTGATATGGAGGTTGAAATTGCGAGTTTCGCCTTCGGCTATTTTCTGCTCACCGGTAATGCTTTCATCGAAATAGCAGAAAAAGTCGGGCACAATGGGGATATTGACTGTCGTCCCGTTGGCCAATGTCAATATCAAGCTGTTGCCATCATCGGACACCGCAGCTTCCGAAAAAACTTGTGAAGTGCTTGTCTCAGGGTCATATACGGCTTTCACGTCGTTGCCGGCCTCATCCTTCACACGACTGTAGGTAGCTCCGCCATCGTAGGAAATCTCCCAATAACCATCGGCACTGGCGCGGAAAAGCGGCGTAACACCATCCTCGCCCACGGCAAGTACTTGGGAATCGCCCTGCAGAACCGGTTGCCAACTTACACCGTTGTTATAGCTCACTTGCCAATAACCATCGGCATCAACCCCTACCAAAGGTGCATTACCAAAGGTTTCATTATGCTCTGCCAAGTCCAACACGGTTCCGTCACTCAGGGTCAGAGTGTACTTTTCATTCACGGCATCGTATTCCAAATTGCTAATAATGATGCCTTCCTGCAACAAGATGTGCAAGGAAGCCAGGTTTTCGTTCAGTTGAGTTACTTTGCTCTCCAACGCCGCCACACGGTCGGTCAGCGATTGGATGTCATTTTTCAGCACATCAGTGTCTTCACAGCTTGCCGTAAACGACAAGGCAAACAACATACACGCGAGATACCAAATATTTTTCATGATGTTATGTATGTTTTAAAGTTATTATTTCAGTGAATTCAGCCAAGCGGGCACATAACCCAAACGGAGTTTCAGTTGCGCCTCGTAGAGAGAAGAGGGGCTGACTTGCGTGCCATTGCTCTCCAAACGCTTGATTTGGTCTTCGGACTCATCGAAAGTGATGGACGTTCCGTGGAAACCGACAATGATAGGCGGGAGGTTCTTCCACCAACGATTGTTGTCGTCCCACCAGATAAACCGGTTATTCCAACTGGGGTCGTAAGTTACCCGCGTAGCGTTCATGTTCCAAATGGTCAGATCGTTCAGGTGGTTGGGCAATTGGTTTGCGTCTCCTCCTTCGCGCCAAGGCATAAAGCCGCCCGTACACTGGTCGATGAGTGTAGCGCGTGGCTGAGTGGCATGGGACTCGAAGCAAGCGTCATCGCCCCAATGCACATTCCAAATGACGGCTCCCATACTCTGCTTGGAGACACCGCAACCGTGGTACTGTCCGGCATTCGGACGGATGCCACCGCTGTAATCCAATTCACCTCCCCCACTGACAACCGAAGTATAATAGCCGGCACTGGTATCGGTCACATCGCCGATAAATACCCGCGAGGAAGCTTGCGAACGCACGGCAGAGTGGCCGCGATTGCCCGTAATGTTTATCGTATAAGCGGAAACATTGGCACAAGAAACGATGGAAAGTGCTTCGCTGACGCTCTCAAAATCTACCCTGCGTACCCACGAATTGGTAACACGAATCAGATTGAGCGGCTTGAATGCGCCATCATCATCCGCACTGCCGTGATGTTGGAAATCGTCTTTGGAATGCCCCAAGAACTTTAAGTCTTCCACACCCACATTTTCGTAATGCGGATATTGCTGAATTTTCCATCCCCACTTAGATTCCACTTCGCGCATGATAGGTTCCGTAAACGTAATGGTACTGCCGCTGACGGACTTCACCTGATGCAGGTCGTACACTTGCACACCAGTACCCGTCAATTCGGTCATGTTACTTAAGACACTATGCGGCGCCAGTTCCTCGGCTATCAAATCGGGGTCGTTATTTACTAAAGTCAGGCAAACCCAATCGCCCGCCCTAATGCCCGATGCGGAAGCTACCCGCACGGAGAAACTTCCCTTGGCAGCGTCACCGGTCACATCGGTCAAGTCGGTCATTCCACTGTTATGCTTCACCTCCAGCATATTGGGCGTACTCCACATCTCATCGGGATTGGCTGCATTGTTCTTCACCGCCATCTCAATCGTAGTCTTGTCGGCTCCAGCACCTTTTATAATAAGGTTGCCCATCGTCAATCGCAACGTTTCCACCGTTTCTCCTTCAACGCCTCCACGAAGCACAAAGTTTCCTTCGGGGAAATATATGATGGCATTGGCCACATTGCCACCTATATAATAACGCAACGACTTGCCGCCATCTTCTTCCCGTTCCGTGCATCCCATCACATCCTTCAAGATACGCAAGAATGCAGGACGGTCGGACACACCGTCATCGGGCACGGCACCATAATCCACCATATTATATACTTTATAGGTAGCACTCCCCTGCGCGCCGCCCGTCACCGTGGCATTGTAATAAGGATTGCCTGCGGCATCCGTTTGCGGGTGGTCAAAATCGATTGCCACATCGGGAGGAGCAACTTCACCGTGCATATAGCCGGCATAGGAGAAGTCCAACAGGACGTTGTTGTCCGCCTGTGTCACAAATTCAGTCCACGCCTGGCAACCATCGGCAGCGGTAGTCAGGAACTTCGCCTTCAGAGTCGTGACACGAATGTATTTCTCCGCGGAAGTCGATATCAAATTAATGTCTTCTATACTCTCCACGCTGTTAGACTTCGGTGAAGTCACGGTCAGCAAGTCTTCGTCCAGCTTTACCGTCCAACCATCCGGAGCCTGTATCACAACGTCCTTCACCTTACTCTGCTCTACCTTAAACTTCAAAGTAGTAGACAGCGGGAACACTTGTTCCGTATCGCCTACGAGATTTTCCGTACCCATATAGTAAAGTTTCAGGTAGAAGTCTTCCATCACCTGAAACGAATAGGGCTTGCCATCGGAAGCCAATACCAAAGTCAAAAGATTGTCTTCGTAAGTAATGTTGCTAAATATGGAACTAAGTCCTTGGGTGAGTTGTCCCATCGCGTAGAGAGGTCTTCCGTCCGGGTCATAAAGCAATTGGAACGTAGAGCCTCCATCATAGCTGACCTGCCAATAGCCTTCGGCACTAATGCGGAACTGAGGCGTAACGACTGCATCGCCGTCCTCGGAGGCCGGAATGGCAATCAACGGACGGCCTTCGTCATCTGTAACCGGCTGATAGGTTTCTCCATCGGCACTGTATTCCCAATATCCGTCTGCACTGATACGGACATAAGGAAACAGCCCATCTACTTCTTGTCCCATCACGACATTGAACGATTGACCATCCGCCAACTCAATGCGATAGACCCCGTCCACTAAGGAAACGCCGACAATGGGAACACCCGACTGCAAATACTGCCACGCCACGACCGATTCGTTCAGCTGGTCGGTAGCGGTTTCAAGAGCAGTAACGCGTTCTTTCAACAGGTCTGCCTGAGCCTGAAGATCATCAATGTCATCCTTGCACGAATGAAAAGGAAGGAGCAACAGGCAGAAGCACCCATACACAAGAATTTTGAATTTCATGGCTTTCATCATAAAATGCTCTGCTTTTAAGGTTCATAATATATTAACTGTCACAAAGGTAACAAAAAAAAGCAGCATCTTAATCGAATGAAAGCCCCTTTTTATGTATGAAATCATACAATTATGTGCGAAAATCATACATATTTCATACTTATCACAGCACCGGCACCAGATATTTGGCCAATAAGTAGCCTCCCAAGACCAGCCAGACAAACAATCCGAAGGCCAGGACAAAAGGCTTGGCACCCGCTTGCTTGAACTTGTCGATGCTGGTGTCCGTTCCCAACGCCGTCATCGCCATGGTCAGCATAAAGGTGTCAATGTACTCGATGGCTCCGTTCAAGGGGATGTCCTTCACTGTGGGTGCATCGAATACATATTGAAGCAAAGAATTCAGACAGATGACGCCGATGAAGCCGAACGCGAACCAAGGTATGGCAATCTTGCTCTTCTCCACCTTGCCGTCAGCCCCTACCCGTTTGCGACCCGCCAAAGCGAAACCCATGACAACCAATACGGGTGCCAAGAGGATGACACGAATCATCTTCGTGATGGTGGCCGTACCCGCTATGCCCAACGCATCGGTAGGATCCATGGCATTGCCCGCACCGGCCACATGGGCCACTTCGTGCAAGGTGCTGCCCGTATAGATGGCTACCTGCGTGTCGCTCAGCCCTTCCAACAAGCCCGAACGGTACATAATGGGATACAGAAACATAGAAATGGTGCCGAATATCACCACTGTAGATACGGCAATCGCCGTCTTATGCCCTTCACATTTGATGACTGGCTCTGCACCCAACACGGCGGCCGCTCCACAGATGGCACTGCCCGTAGAAGTTATCAACGCCGTATCTTTGTCCACCTTCAAGAGCCGTCCCAACAGAATGCCCAAGAAGATGGTGCCGCCCACGATAATCAAGTCCACCACAATGGCGGGCAGGCCTACGGCCATCACCTCGGTCAGGGTCAACCGGAAGCCATACAACACGATACCCGCACGAAGCACCTGCTTGGTGCAGAACTTGATGCCGGGCACCCACGTCTCGGGCAGGCGGTTGCGCAAGCTGTTGGCATACAGCATGCCCAAAATGATGCCCACAATAAGGGGACTGAATGAAAGGCTCTTCACAAAAGGAATCTCAGCGATGTAAAATGCCGAGAAAGAAAATAAGGCAATCAGCAGAATGCCGTGAATGGTGTTACCTCTGTTCCCACGCTCAAACATAATGATTTCTTTTAATTAAATGATAATTTATCAGTTAAATTAAGAATGAAGAATTAAGAATGAAGAATTATAGTATTCAATTCCCCTCCTTCCGGAAGGAGGGGTCCCCGAAGGGGGAGGTGGTAGGAGAAATATGCCGCGTAAGCGACTCCTATTCTTATCATCAATAATAAATAGGTCGTACCATCCTTTTCCTACCACCCCGCCCGTTGGGCACCCCTCCTTCCGGAAGGAGGGGAGTTAATTCCTCAATTCTTCATTCATCATTCTTAATTCTTCATTAAAGCACGCTTGCGCGCGCTAAATTTCCATTTGTATAATTCTTCGCAAATGAGGGCGCAAAGGTACGGTTTTCTTCTGAACAGACCAAACATCAGCTACTCCATCTCCTCGCTCCGGATGCCCAGCACATGGGCCAAAGAGGGAACTACCGAACACCAATGGCATGCCAAAGGTGCGGTGGGCGCTTGCAGACGAAACCACAACGTCTGCCCGGCGACCTCATCCACACGGCACCCCATCTCTTCCCATACCGTCCGCATCAATTGGTCCAACGGTCCTTCCTCTACAGACGGCGAAGGGATGAGCAGACGTTTCGCAATCCGCGTATCGTTCAGCGTCAACCGCAACAAATCGGTGTACAGTTCTTCCGAAGTAGCCATTCTCTCTGCGCTCACCGCATAGAAGGCGTATTCGGCCAAGGCTGTGCGGCAAGCCTGCCCGTCGAGTTGAGCCAAGGAGGAAGGCTCACACGCTCCCAATCGGTCTGCGCCGGCATCGTGCGTCAGCAACACTTGCACTTCGGCGTCTTTCTCCTTGATTCCCGCATCCAACAGCAGGCAATCGAGCCAGGCCACCAAATCGAGCGGAGGCAACGGGCGTCCCAAACGGGAGGACATCACTTCCCTTATCATCCGCATGGTGTCACGGATGAACGCGCTATCCAACAGAACTACATTCTCAGCAAATTTCCAGTTTGTATCCATAGTTATAAATGATAATTTATCTATCACAGGGAACGCAGACGACGCAGAATGCGCAGATGAACGCAGACTTATTTTTTTCTCAATGCAGACGGGCGAAGTCCTTTATTTTCTGCGAGCCTCTGCGCTCGTCTGCGTAGTCTGCGTTCTTCTAATTCAGCGCGCTAAATTCCCATTTTTATTTCGGGCAAAGGTAGAACAAATTTTGAATATTCTACCCTTTTCGATAACTTTGAGGCCCGAATAACAAGCATTGAGAAGAGAATATGTATAGAAATAAGGTATATCCCACCCCTTTCAGTTGGAAACGTTTGGGCTGGTTTGTGATGGAAATTCTGTTGTTCATAGCCATCTTGTCCATTGTTTATGGATTCTTGTTCGTCCTCGCCGGGCTTGTACGCATGCCACTCTCCGAGCTTGGCATCAACGAGAACGGCACGGCTGAGGATTCCTTTATGCTATTGAGCGAAAGCGTATTGGCGGTGGGCAGTGTGGCAGGGTTGCTGGCCGTACACAAACTGGGACGTAAGGTATTCCCCCACCCCGCTTTCCCCATCGACTTGTCCCTCAAAGGGCATGAGCGAGAGTCTTTGGCCGGTGTCGGCGTGGCGACAGGACTGTATGCGATGGGCTTTCTACTGAATCTTTTGTTGGGAGGCGTCACAGTCGCAGGTGTCCACTTTCACGCTTCCAGCCTTTTGCAGACGTGGGTGTTCTTCTTCTTTGTAGCCGTGTTCGAGGAAACGATGTGCCGCGGTTTCCTGCTGGGACGTATGATGGATGCGGGAGTCAACAAGTTCGTGGCATTATTCCTTTCCTCGGCCGTGTTCGCCATCCTGCACCTCGCCAATCCCAACTTTGCCGCCCTACCCTTCGTCAACCTGTTGCTGGCGGGCGTGCTGTTAGGCTCGGCCTACATCTACACCCGCAACTTATGGTTCGCCATCCTGTTGCACTGGTTCTGGAACTGGCTGCAAGGTCCCGTGTTGGGGTTCGAGGTGAGCGGGAACAGCTTCGGAGAAAGCTTGCTGACCTTAGAGCGAACGGGCAGCACGCTCTTGACCGGAGGCTCGTTTGGATTTGAAGGTTCGCTAACGTGCACGGTGCTGATGCTTATCTGTATATTCCTTATTATACGACACTACGAGGTACCGAAACACAAGTTACACAAATGATAATTTAGCGGGGCGAAGCCCCGAAATGAAGAATGATGAATTAAGAATGAAGAATTAAGGTAATCAACTCCCCCCTTCCGGAAGGAGGGGTGCCCAACGGGCGGGGTGGTAGGAAAAGGATGGTTCGACCTATTTAATATAATGATAAGAATAGGAGTCGCTTACGCGGCATATTTCTCCTACCACCTCCCCCTGCGGGGACTCCTCCTTCCGGAAGGAGGAGAGTCAAGTTACCATTCTTCATTCATCATTCTTAATTCATCATTCTTCATTTCGGAGCTCCGCTCCGCTAAATTCCCATTTATCACCTACGCATTTGTCGGATAAACCAAACAAATGACACACGGAAGATGCCATAAAGAGATGCGCACGTCACCACTCGTGAGATGCGCACGTCATCACTCGTGAGATGCGCATCTCATAAGCGGTCACTATACCATATTATATATATAGGGAAAACGAGGCAAGCTCAGACGCCTTCCTGACTCACGCCGCGCATCGTCAGGCTGATGCGTTTGCGCTCCTTGTCTATCTGCAACACCTTGACGCGCACGTGCTGATGGACGGACACCACTTCGTTGGGGTCGGTGACGTAACGGTCGGCCAACTGGGAAAGGTGTACCAAGCCGTTCTCCTTGATGCCGATGTCGACAAAGGCACCGAAGTTGGTGACGTTGCCCACAATGCCGGGCAGCTCCATGCCTTCGGTGAGGTCGTCGAGGGTGTGTACATCGGGAGCGAACTCGAAGACCTTTATCGGACCGCGGGGGTCACGCCCCGGCTTGTCCAGCTCTTGCAGGATGTCTTTCAGCGTGGGCATGCCCACCTTGTCCGTCACGTACAACTCGGGCTTGATGCGGGCACGCAGGTCCTTACGGGCTATCAGCTCGTCTACCGTACAGCCCAAGTCACGCGCCATCTGCTCTACGACGCCATAGCTCTCGGGATGTACCGCCGTATTATCCAACGGATTCGCACCGCCCGTTATGCGGAGGAATCCGGCACACTGCTCGTAAGCCTTGGCTCCCAAGCGGGGCACCTTCAGCAACTGCTTGCGGGAGGTGAATGCGCCGTGCTCCGCGCGGTAATCCACAATGTTCTGCGCCAACTGAGGGCCGAGGCCGGAGACGTAGGTCAGCAGATAACCGCTGGCGGTGTTGAGGTTGACGCCTACGGAATTGACGCAGCTTTCCACCGTCTGGTCCAGCGACTTCTTCAGCTTGGCCTGGTCCACATCGTGCTGGTATTGCCCCACCCCGATGGATTTCGGGTCAATCTTCACCAGTTCGGCCAAGGGATCCATCAGCCTGCGGGCGATGGAGACGGCTCCGCGCACGGTGACATCGTAGTCGGGAAACTCCTCGCGCGCCAACTTGGAGGCCGAGTAGACGGACGCGCCTTGCTCGCTGACCACGAACACTTGCACGTCGCGGTCGAAACGCATCTTCTTCAGGAACTCTTCGGTCTCCCGGCTGGCTGTCCCGTTACCGATGGCGATGGCTTCTATCCTGTATGCCTCCACCATCTTCTGCACCTTCTGCCAGGCTTCCTTAGGCTTGCTGACGGGCGGATGCGGATAGATGTTCTCGTTGTGCAGCAGGTTGCCTTGCGCATCAAGACATACTACCTTGCAACCGGTACGGAAGCCGGGGTCGATGCCCATGACGCGCTTTTGTCCCAAGGGGGGAGCCAGGAGCAGTTGGCGCAGGTTGGAGACGAAGACGCGGACGGCTTCCTCGTCGGCCCGTTCCTTGCTCAGGGCGGCAAACTCGGTCTCGATGGAAGGTTTCAGCAGACGCTTGTAGGCATCGCTTACGGCATCCGCCACGTAGCGGCTGCAAGCATTGTTGCCTCGCACGAACTGTCGCTCCAGGCGCAAGGCGCAATCTTCATCGTCGGGACCGATGCTGACCTTCAGCAAGCCTTCGGCCTCGCCCCGGCGCATCGCCAACAGACGGTGCGAGCTGCATCGTTTCAGGGGCTCCGACATCTGGAAGTAATCGCGGTAGTTGGCGGCTTCCTCTTCTTTTCCTTTCACCACCTTGGCGGAGATAACTGCCTGACGGGCAAAAGCCGTGCGCACGGTATGACGAGCCTGCTCGTTTTCGTTCACCTGCTCGGCAATGATGTCGCACGCCCCCTTCAAGGCATCCGCCACGTCCTTCACCTCGCCTTTGACAAACGCCTGCGCCCGCATCTCGGGATGCGCCTCGCGCTGCAACATCAGCAACGTGGCCAACGGCTCAAGCCCCTTTTGGCGGGCTACCTCGGCGCGGGTTTTCCGCTTGGGCCTGTAAGGCAGGTAGATGTCCTCCAACTCCGTATTGTCCCAACAGGATTCGATGCGTTGTCTTAGTTCCGGGGTCAACTTTCCTTGTCCTTCGATGGTGGTGAGGACGGTCTGCTTGCGGCTCTCAATGTCTTTCAGTTTTTCATAACGGTCTCTGACGGCCTCCACCTGCACCTCGTCCATGCCGCCGGTCATCTCCTTGCGGTAGCGGCTGATGAAGGGGATGGTGGCTCCCTCGTCCAACAGGTCGAGAGTATGTCTCACTTGCTTTTCCGCCAGGTTCAGTCCGGCGGCTATCATACGGGGAAAAATATCGTTCATGCTTTCGTCTTTAAGATTGAAGCGGCAAATATAATCTACTTTCCCATAACCTGCAAATATTCACCCCCTATCGCGATACCCTTCCGGAGGTATTTCCTTGCATCAGGCTCTCTACTTCGTCTACCGTCACCAAATTGAAATCGCCATACACGGTGTTCTTCAATGCGGAGGCGGCCAAAGCGAAATCCAATGCAGACTGGGCGTTGCCGGGATAGGCCAACAATCCGTATATCAGGCCACCGACAAAGGCATCGCCCGCA
>CALUIQ010000045.1 GCA_944320735.1 uncultured Bacteroides sp.
ATATTCTGAAAGTAAAATACATATCTTTGGTCAATCTGATAGCTGGACGTGAAGTGGTGCGCGAGTTGGTGGCCGATACGATGACCGTGGCGCAGATACGGGAAGAACTTCGTTGTATCCTGGCGGACAAGGCGTATCGCTCCCGTATGTTGGACGGCTACGACGAGGTGCGAAGTCGCTTGGGGAAAGCGGGTGCACCGACAGAAGCTGCCAAGTTAATCTGTCGTTCTGTCCGGCCGGTAAGCTGAATAACCGTTTTCCTGCTAATTTGGCAGATTACAAAGTGTTTAATAACATAACTTTTTGATACAGGTCAAGAAATATGTTGTATAACATACTTTTCTTCTCTATTTTGCTTGCTATCTCCTAAAAAGGCTCTATTTTTGTGCTGTAAAACATAAAAATAATTGTTTTTAGAGAGTTTTCAATAGGATAACAAGATTGTTTTAGGAGGATAACAAAATGAAGATGTTAAAGAAAATGTTCAGGAACGTCGGCAAGGCCGACAAGAACATCTGGGGTTATGTAATGCTTTAAGCATTCATAATACCCATTTGAAAAGTGAGAGCGTTTAGTTTATCATGTGTTTATAATAAAAAGGCAGGCGGGAGTGATTTTCCCACCTGCCTTTTTTGCTGAAAGATTTTCTTTATCCATATGATTTTTTGTATTTTTGCGTTTCGTTTATAGATAAAGTATGAATACGAATATGAATGAGGATATCAAGAAAGCCTGTCAGGTGATGCGTGAAGGGGGAGTCATATTGTATCCCACGGACACCATTTGGGGAATAGGTTGCGATGCGACAAACGAGGAGGCCGTGCGTCGTGTGTACGAAATAAAGCAGCGAGCCGACAGCAAGGCGATGCTGGTATTGGTGGATACGCCGGTGAAAGTGGACTTTTACGTGCAAGATGTACCCGAGATTGCTTGGGACTTGATAGACGTGGCCGACAAGCCGCTTACCATTATTTATTCGGGTGCCCGTAACCTGGCGTCCAACTTATTAGCTGAAGACGGCAGTGTGGGCATACGCGTGACGAACGAAGAGTTTTCCCGTCGTTTATGTCAGCAGTTCCGTAAGGCCATCGTGTCTACGTCGGCCAATATCAGTGGCCAGCCGTCGCCCCGCAATTTCGCGGAAATCAGTGACGAAATCAAGTCTGCCGTGGATTACATTGTTGGGTTCCGGCAAGACGAGAAGGCCAATCCCAAGCCTTCGAGCATTATCAAGTTGGGTGCCGGGGGCGAGATTCAAATAATCAGGCCGTAATGCTAAGTAATTAATCATATTTAGCTTCTGCTATAAATGGGAATTTAGCGGGGCGTTGCCCCGCAATTGACAATTAACAATGGACAATTGACAATGATTTGCTAATCAATATCCGACTCTTTGTATTTGCTAATTGTTAATTGTCAATTATCAATTGTCAATTGTGCGCTCTGCGCACATAAATTATCATTATAATATTGTACACTTACTTATGAAGATAGATGTGCATAACTGGTTGCAGCGTTTCTTGGCTTGGCGCGAGAAAAACATCAAGGAGAAACGTTTTATTCTGGTTCTTAGTTTCTTGGTCGGTGTCTTTACGGCTTTGGCAGCCTTGCTGCTGAAGTTGTTGATTCATTGGATTCAGGAATTCCTGACGGAAAACTTTGATACGACCGAGGCCAACTACCTGTATTTGGTATATCCGGTGGTCGGTATTTTCCTGACCGGACTGTTCGTGCGCTATGTGGTAAAAGACGACATCAGCCACGGTGTGACCAAGATACTTTACGCCATCTCGCGCAGGCAGAGTCGCATCAAGCGTCACAATACCTGGTCGTCCATCATTGCCAGCTCCATCACCATCGGTTTCGGTGGTTCGGTAGGAGCCGAGGCACCTATCGTCTTGACCGGTTCGGCCATCGGCTCCAATCTGGGCAGCCTGTTCAAGATGGAGCGTCGCACGCTGATGCTGTTGGTGGGCTGTGGAGCTGCAGGTGCGGTGGCGGGTATCTTCAAGGCTCCTATTGCGGGGTTGGTGTTTACGCTGGAAGTTCTGATGATAGACCTGACTATGACTTCCCTCTTGCCCCTGCTCATTACGTCGGTCACGGCAGCCACGCTTTCTTACTTGGCTACGGGGCAGGAAGCGATGTTCCAGTTCCATTTGGATGAGCCGTTCGAGTTGGGTCGCATACCTTATGTCATCGCCTTGGGTGTCTTCTGCGGATTGGTATCCCTCTATTTCACCCGTGCCATGAATTCGTTGGAGGGCGTATTTGGCCGTTTGCGTACGCCCTACAAGAAGCTGGCGTTGGGAGGCATTCTGCTGAGTGTACTCATTTTCCTGTTCCCCCCTCTTTACGGCGAAGGTTACGACACGATAGAGCTGTTGCTGAACGGTACCAGCAATGCCGACTGGGATACGGTGATGAACAATTCGTTGTTCTATGGGCATAGTAACCTGCTTCTGATTTATCTGATGCTCATCATCCTCTTCAAGGTGTTTGCGTCCAGCGCCACCAACGGGGGTGGGGGATGTGGCGGTATCTTTGCGCCTTCGCTCTATTTGGGTTGCATAGCGGGCTTCGTATTCTCCCACTTCAGCAACGAGTTTGCCGTCACCACCTATCTGCCCGAAAAGAATTTCGCCTTGATGGGGATGGCCGGAGTGATGAGCGGAGTGATGCACGCCCCACTGACCGGTGTTTTCCTCATCGCCGAATTGACGGGAGGCTATGACTTGTTTCTACCCCTGATGATTGTTTCCGTCAGTGCCTATCTGACCATCATCGTTTTCGAGCCCCATAGCATCTATTCCATGCGCTTGGCCAAGAAAGGCGAATTGCTGACCCACCATAAGGACAAGGCCGTGCTGACGCTGATGAAGATGGAGAATGTAGTAGAGACGGACTTCATTGCCGTGCGTCCGGAGATGGATTTGGCCGAAATGGTGAAAGTCATCGCCCGTTCGCGCCGCAATATCTTCCCGGTGACGGACGAAGAAGGCAAACTGTTGGGCATTGTCCTGTTGGACGACATCCGCAACATCATGTTCCGCCAAGAACTTTACCATCGGTTCACGGTCAACCGCTTCATGACTTCTCCTCCCGCCCGGCTGTACAACACGGGAAACATGGAGCAAGTGATGCAGACCTTTGACGACACCAAGGCTTGGAACTTGCCCGTGGTCGACCAAGAAGGACACTATTTGGGCTTTGTCTCCAAGTCGAAGATATTCAACTCCTACCGGGAAGTGCTGGTGCATTATTCGGATGAATAAGGAGGAAGTTCATCCGGAAAATGCGTAGGTGCTAAGTGGAAATTTATGTGTGCTTGATTTTTCAGCCGCAGATGACGCGGATAACACAGATTCTTAAAGGGGCTTTGCCCTGTCTAAGGGAGCGTAGTCGAGGGGGCTTATGTTGCACATGCTCAGCATTTGTGAGATGTCTTGACAAACTCGATATGACAGATGCTTTTTTCTAAAAATATGAAATCTGCGTCATCCGCGTCATCTGCGGATGAAAAATTAGACTGCCAAAGCTCGATAAATTATCATTTACCTATGCATTATTCGGATGGACCTTGTTTGGTCGGTATAATTTGTTCGTCGGCTCTCATATCCTTAAAAAGCATTAATCCGATGAATGGTTTTAATTATTGTTGTATTTTTGCGGCAATTAACCAAAGATGACTGTAATGAAAGAAAATGTCAATCATGTAGGCCTCACC
>CALUIQ010000046.1 GCA_944320735.1 uncultured Bacteroides sp.
CCGGCATCCGTTTTACTCATTTCGGTTTGGAAGACGGATTGTCGCAGAATATTGTGTTTGCCATTACGCAGGATAAACAGGGGAATATGTGGTTTGCCACTCAAAACGGTCTCAACAAGTACGATGGATATGACTTTACGGTGTATCACCATAATGATGATGACCCGCACAGCTTAGCCGACGACATTGTCCGTGCTTGCCTGACCGACCGGCAAGGGCGTGTATGGGCGGGTACGGATAGCGGACTCTCGTTATATGACTCTGCTTCTGACCGTTTTGAGAACTATCCAGCCGTAACGGATCGAGAACGGATGATTGGCCATATTGTTGAGTTGGACGATTCCCGCCTGTTGTTATATTCGGAAAACAGGAGCCTGTCCGTGTTCGACAGGCGAACTCGTGCCTATTCTGACTCCATTCCGTTTTCCATTCCCGCATCTGTTGTTCCTACATCCATCAATCAGCAAGGAGACCATATTTATATAGGAACTAAGAATGGAATTTATGACTATTCTATATCCGGAAAAACAATGCGGCTTATGTTGGCTGAACCATTGAAAGACGTTTTGGTTTGTTCCGTATTGCGCCAATCTCCTTCCCGCTTGTGGATTGCCACCGACGGAAGCGGACTTTTCGCTTACAATCCGCAGACTGGACAAATAGACCGCTATGTCCATTCGTCTGCTGAGGGGAGTATTAGTTCCAATTACGTCCGTGTTCTTACGTTGGATGGTCAAAACCGTTTGTGGGTAGGTTCGCTCAATTCCTTGAATATCTATGATGAAGAGAATCATAGTTTCATAGACTATAGCAAGGTCGTCAATACGGGGAATCTTTATAAATTTTCAGTGCGCGACATTTATGAAGATTCGCAAGGCGGAATTTGGCTCGCCACTTATTATGGAGGTGTGTACTATTATCATCCGCTCAAGAACCGTTTCCAGAGCTTGAGAACAGACAGCCATCCTTATCCGTTAAGTTCGAACATCATCAATTGCATTCAAGCGGACGCTAACGGTGAGTTGTGGATTGGTACAAACCGTGGTGGGGTCAATCGGTATAATCCGAAGACTCGTGCTATTACTTACTATACTCAAGAAGACGGATTGAGGTCGAACGACATAAAATCCATCTATATCGATGAAAAAAAAAACCTTGTGTATGTTGGGACTCACACGGGCGGACTGAGTATCATACATCGCGCTTCGGGAAAGATTGAGACGATCTATAATGAAAAACTGAAGAATTGTTACGCGTTGAAGCAAATGGGCAATGGCGACTTTCTCATTAGCGGAATTAACAATCTATATCATTTTCATACGTCCACACAACTGATATATGTTATGCGTGGATTCTCAGGTTCGAATAATAGATTTAACCGGGTAACGGATATTCGTACAGACAGTAAAGGACGTTTGTGGCTTGTCAGTGATGTAGGCTTGTCTACATACATAGAAGAGGGTGAATATTTGAATCCCTGTGCGGTCTTGCCTGCTCAGTCTACTCTCAACCATCAGTTTGCCAACTGTTTGTATGAAAGCAAGGACGGCATCTTTTGGGTAGGCACGCGTAAAGGGCTTTATCGGTTTGATGAGAAGCGACAAGACATCAAGCGGTATACCATCGCCAACGGTTTGTCCAACAATGTCGTGCACAGCATCCGGGAAGATGCGGCCGGGCAGCTGTGGATAGGAACAGATAAGGGGCTATGCACGTTTTATCCACAATCCGGGCGGTTCCGTCACTATTCGAGTGACGAGTTGCAAAACACCCAGTTCACCCCTAACGCTTCTTGCCAGACTCCTGACGGGACGATGTATTTTGGAGGAATGGACGGACTGGTTATCTTTAATCCGAACAAGCTTGCAGACAATCCTTACATCCCTTCCGTAATCATCAATCGTTTGGAGTTGTTCAACAAGCCGGTTGTCCCCGGAGATGAAACCGGAATATTGACCCAAAGTATCAGTGAGACTCAAAGCATCACTTTGGATGCCAGTCAGACTGCGTTCTCCATCAGCTTCGTCGTGTCAAACTATGTGTCGGGGGATCACAATACCTTTGCCTATAAGTTGGATGGATATGATAAAGAGTGGTATTACACCGATACACGCCGTACGGCTTTCTATTCCAACCTCCCGCACGGAACGTACCGTTTCCTGGTGAAGGCCGCCAACAATGACGGGAAGTGGAATAATACGCCTACGGAATTGAAGATAACCATTTTGCCGATATGGTATAAGACTTGGTGGGCCATCTTGTTGTTTGTCGCGGCTTTTATCGGTGCTTCCGTCTTTGTATTCCGTTACTTCTGGGTGCGCAAAACTATGCAGGCGCAAATTGAAATGGAGCGTGTAGACAAAGAGCGGCAAAAAGAAGTCAACGAGATGAAACTGCGGTTCTTCATCAATATATCCCACGAACTGCGTACACCGCTTACGCTTATCATCTCGCCTTTGCAAGAGGTGTTGGGTAAGGTGAACGACCGCTGGATTCACAGCCAGTTGGAGTTGGTGCAGCGCAACACCAACCGCTTGCTGCATTTAGTCAATCAGTTGATGGACTACCGGCGTGCCGAGTTGGGCGTTTTCAGCCTGAAGGTCAAACCGGTTGGCATTCGTCGTATCATTGAAAAAGACTTCCTGTTCTATGAGCGGGTGGCGCAAAAGAAAAAGATTGCCTACAATTTCTATTCTGATTTGGAGGATAAGCTTGTATTATGCGACCCGCATTATTTGGAACTGATGGTGAACAACTTGTTGTCCAATGCGTTCAAATACACCGGCGAGGGCAAAAGCATCAGCCTGACCTTGCAAGAGGCTGACCATACGCTATTGCTTCAAGTGGCGGACACAGGTAATGGCATTCCCATAGACAAACAAGGGAAAATATTCGAACGCTTCTATCAAGTGGACAACGAACACCCGGGCAGCGGCATCGGGCTTTCGTTGGTACAACGTCTGGTGGAACTGCATCACGGGCGTATAGAGTTGGAGAGTCGCGAAGGGGAGGGAAGCACTTTCTCCATTTACTTGCCTACGGACGAACGCTCCTACAAACCGGAAGAATATGCGACGGTCGATAAAGAAGAACAGCAATATACTACTAACGCCCAAGTGATGTACACATTGGATACCGACTCAGGAATGGGAGGAGATGCCTCTTCGGAAGAACAGGAAGAAGAAACTACGGAAACCAATAAAACTTCCAATCGGGAACGTATATTGGTGGTAGAGGACAATGCCGATATCCGCCATTATTTGGCAAGGGAGCTGAAGCCGTATTTCTCGGTCGATGAAGCTTCCAATGGCGATGAAGCCCTTGCCTTGCTCAAGGAGAAGGACGACATCGAACTTATCCTGACCGATGTCATGATGCCTGGCACGGATGGCATCCAACTGTGCAAACGGGTGAAACAAAACTTGAAGACTTGTCATATCCCAGTCATTATCTTGTCGGCCAAGGCGGATGTTCAGGAACAACTGGAGGGATTGCAAGTAGGTGCGGATGATTACATCCCGAAGCCTTTTGCCATGTCGGTGGTATTGGCAAAAATACGCAACCTCTTCCGTATGCGCTACTTGGTTCGTCAACGTTATTCGCAGTCCCAAGAAGTGGAGCCGGACAAAATCGCTCTCAATACATTGGATCAGGAACTGTTGGAAAAAGCTGTTCGTGTCG
>CALUIQ010000047.1 GCA_944320735.1 uncultured Bacteroides sp.
TAACTTTCCATTCTTCAGGCACTCAATTCTTCATTCATCATTCTTCATTTCGGGGCTTTGCCCCGCTAAATTATCATTTTATTCTTATAAAGATATTCATAATACAGAGGAAGAGGTAGGTTGGTCATTGGGTATGACAAGCGCATCTTATGTGCAGTGAGATGCGCTTGTCTTAACTCGTCACGTGCGCATCTCATACATGGTGACGTGCGTATGTCTTCATCTATGACGTACGCATATCATTAAGGCAGGTTACCGCTTTAGCAGTATAAGGGAAGTATGCCTGTAGGGCGTGGCGTATACAGAAAAATCCCCGCCTTGTCCGGTATGAAACCGGGAGCGGGGATTCTATTGTAGGTTTTGTTTAGCGATTTCTTTTTGGCTTGCCTTTTCTGGGTTTCCGGCCGTTTCTGTTTCCTCCATGATTACCGCCTCTGTCCTTGCGCGGCTTGTATTCGGGAGCTGCTCCCAACTCTGGAGGGAGGGCTATCTTGTAGATGTCTTTTTCGAGGAATTTCTCTATGGTGTAGAATTGGGTCTGCTCTTTCTCGCTCACAAAAGTGAGAGCCACACCGTCGCATCCGGCGCGTGCGGTACGGCCTATGCGGTGCACGTAGTCCTCGTTGTCGTGAGGAACATCGAAATTGATGACCAGCCGGATATCGTCTATGTCGATGCCGCGCGCCACGATGTCCGTTGCTACCAACACGTTGATGTGTCCGACTTTGAAGGCGTGCATCACCTCGTCACGTTGTGCCTGCTCCAAGTCGGAGTGCATCTCTCCTACGTTGAGTTTCATTTGTTTCAAGGCACGGGTTACTTCCTTTACCTTTATCTTGGAGGAAGCGAAGATGATGACCCTTTCGGGAACTTGCTCCTGAAACAGGCTGCGGATGATGCCCAGCTTCTGGTTCTCGTAGCAGATGTAAGCGGCCTGGAGGATTTTCTCCGCAGGCTTGGATACCGCCAACTTTATTTCCGCCGGATCGTTGAGGATGTTTTGCGCCAGCTGTTGTATCTTGGCAGGCATGGTAGCGGAGAACATGATGGTCTGCCGATGGGCGGGCAGGTGTTTGGCTATCTGCATGATGTCATCATAGAAACCCATGTCGAGCATGCGGTCGGCCTCGTCCAATATAAAGTAGGAGACGCGCGAAAGGTCTACGTACCCTAAGTTCAGATGGGCGATGAGACGGCCCGGCGTGGCGATGACCACGTCCGCGCCTAAGGTGAGCCCTTTCTTTTGTTGCTCGAAGAGTATGCCGTCATTTCCTCCATAAACGGCCACGCTGCTTACGGGCAGGAAGTAGGAAAAGCCTTCCATCTGTTGGTCTATCTGTTGGGCTAGCTCGCGCGTAGGAGCCATGACGATGCAGTTGATGGCATCTTCCGGGTGCTCTTCTTCGGAGAGCTTGTTGAGGACGGGCAACAAGTAAGCCGCCGTTTTACCGGTACCTGTCTGCGCCACGCCTATCAGGTCGCGCCCTTCCAGGATAAGGGGGATGGCTTGCTCTTGTATGGGGGTACAGTCTTCGAAGTGCATGGCGTCCAGTGCATCGAGGACATTGTCGTTCAAGGGTAAATCGTAAAATTTCATACTCTGTGTCGAATTTGGACGCAAAGATAATACTTTATTCCACGCTTTCGATTAACTTTGCGGAGGTTTTTAAGAGAAAAACGGTCTGCAAAGTGCATCAACCTACTATACATATAGAGAATTTGTCCATCGGCTACACATCCCGGCACGGGGTGCGACGGGTGGCGCGGAACCTGACCGCTGGCATCTGTGCGGGCGAACTCACCTGCCTGTTGGGTGCCAACGGGGTAGGCAAATCGACTTTGATGCGTACGCTCTCGGGTTTCCAACCGAAGCTGGAGGGCATCGTCCGTATATCCGGTAGGGAAGTGTCGGACTATACGCCGGGTGAGTTGGCGCGGACGTTGAGCGTGGTGCTGACAGAACAGGGCGACGTGAGGGGGATGACGGTGAGTGACCTCGTAGGGCTGGGCCGAAGTCCGTATACAGGATTTTGGGGCACGCTGACTGAGGAAGACCGCAAGCGTGTGGACCGTGCGCTGGACTTGGTAGGCATCAGACACTTGGCCGACTGCATGGCGGATATGATAAGTGATGGTGAACGCCAAAAGGTAATGATAGCTAAGGCTTTGGCGCAGGAAACCCCTGTCATTTGTTTGGACGAACCCACGGCTTTCCTTGACTTTCCCAGCAAGGTAGAGATGATGCAACTGCTCCACCGGCTGAGCCGGGAGATGAACAAGACGATATTCCTTTCCACGCACGACTTGGAGTTGGCTTTGCAACTGGCGGACAAGCTTTGGCTGATGGAGAAAGAGGCGGGGATAAGCGTGGGTACGCCGGAAGACCTGGCCTTGGACGGATGCCTGGAGCGTTTTTTCGTCCGCAAAGGCATTGTCTTCGACCGGGAGGCAGGGCTTTTCCGTGCGAAGCACACGTGCGCCAGTCAGATAAGGCTGGAGGGTGAGGGAAGGCGCTACCTGATGGTTCGCAAGGCGCTGCTTCGCAATGGGGTGGATGCCTGCAGGGAAGTTGAGTCTGAAAGCTACATCCGTGCGGGGCAGGACGGAGACCCTTTTGCCCTACACGATTCGGGAGGCGGAACACGTGAAGTGTCCACTATCGGGGAAATCATTGAATGGGTCAGAGACATAATTATTTAATCATATATATAATAATAGAAAGGTGCATCTTCCTCATCATACAGCCCAAGAGAATTACGAGCAACTGACTTCAGCCCCCATACCGGGGTTGATTACGCGACTGGCCGTGCCCACCATCATCAGCATGCTGGTAACCTCATTCTATAACATGGCCGACACGTATTTTGTAGGAAAGATAGACACGCAGAGTACGGCGGCCGTAGGCATCGTGTTTTCGCTGATGTCCATTATTCAGGCCATTGGCTTCTTCTTCGGGCACGGGTCGGGCAACTTCATCTCCCGTCACTTGGGCGCGAAGGACGTGGATGGGGCGGAGAAGATGGCGGCTACCGGTTTCTTCATGGCTTTTTTCACGGGTTGTGTGCTGGCGGTGCTTGGGTTGGTGTTTCTCACGCCGCTTTCCGTCCTTTTGGGTTCTACGCCCACCATCTTGCCCTATACGGAGCAATACTTGGGCATCATCTTGCTGGGCACGCCTTTCATGGCCGCTTCGCTGGTGCTCAACAACCAGATGCGTTTCCAAGGCAACGCCGCCTATGCTATGGTGGGCATCGTAAGCGGGGCGGTGCTCAATGTGGCGTTGGATCCGTTGTTCATCTTCGTATGCGATATGGGAGTGGCAGGAGCGGCTTTGGCTACGGTGTTGAGTCAGATTTGCAGTTTCTGTTTGCTGCTGTATATGACACGCCGGGGCGGGAATCTTGTCATCCGTTACCGGAAGTTTACGCTTTCGTGGGCGTTTGTCAAAGAGATAATCGGTGGGGGGACTCCCTCGCTCACACGGCAAGGGCTGGCCAGTGTCAGTACCATCTTGTTGAACGTGGCGGCAGGCGGATATGGCGATGCGGCCATAGCGGGTATGTCTATCGTTTCGCGCATAGGGATGTTCATCAATTCGTTCCTGATTGGTTTCGGGCAGGGGTTCCAGCCTATGTGCGGGTTTAGTTATGGAGCGGCTCTCTACGCCAGGGTACGCCAAGGCTTTTGGTTCTGCGTGCGCATTGGGGTGGTATTCTTCATCGTGTGTGGCGTGATAGGCTATGGCTATGCCGAGGAGATTGTAGAGCTTTTCCGTAAGGGTGACCCCGATGTGGTGGCCACGGGGGCGAACGCCCTACGCTGGCAGTTGTTCGCTTATCCGTTGGGAGCGTTTACCATTATCAGTAATATGATGCTGCAAACCATCCGTAAGTCCGTGCGTGCCACGATTCTGTCTTCTGCGCGCCAAGGCTTGTTTTTTGTACCTTTCATATTTATCTTGCCTCATTTCTGGGGCTTGCAAGGAGTGGAAATGTGCCAAGCTGTGTCAGACTTGTGTACCTTCCTGCTGGCCATTCCGCTTTCGTTGGGCGTGTTGTGGGAGATGAAGCGTCAGGAGGCGGAACTTTCCCCTAAAGGGTAATCTGTATTTTGTGTACAAGTATCAGTAATATGTATACGGCTTGTTAGGTAGGAAATCCCTACTTTTGTACACACTAAAAAACAGAAAACAATGAAACCTTACATTATCTCACATATGATGGAGTCCGTAGATGGACGCATCGATTGCGACATGACGGAACAGATAGACCCCAGTAACTCGTACTACGATGCGCTGGACAAGCTGAATTGCCCTTCGTCGCTGATGGGGCGGGTGACAATGCAGATGCATTATGCTGAAAGCGAACCGTTCGAGGCTGCGGACAACACGCCGATAGGGCAGCGTGCCGTGCATAAGGCACAAGCGGCCGAAGGATACATCATCGCCATGGATACGCAGGGGAAGCTGCGTTGGGGAGCATCTACTTATGATGACAAGCCTTTGTTGGTAATTACCTCCGAAACTTGTCCGAAAGCTTATGTGGACGCACTGAGTGCCCAAGGCATATCTTGGATTGCCGTGGGGAAAGAGGGTATCGACTTGCCTCAAGCCATGGAGCTGTTGAATACGGAGTTTGGCGTGAAGCGTCTGGCCGTAGTCGGCGGAGGCCATATCAACGGAGCCTTTCTTGAGGCGGGATTGTTGGACGAGGTAAGTGTGATGATAGGTCCGGGCATTGACGGGCGCAGGGGCATGACGGCAGTATTCGACGGAATAGGCGATGCGTCTCGTCCGGCCACTTTGCTCCGCCTCCATAGTATAGAGCGGGTAGGAGAGGGCACCGTGTGGTTGCGCTATACGTTTGCATAACCCCTTTAAACTTTAATATATGAGACAATTTTTATTATCCGTGTTGTTCATATCATTTATGACAACTACAAATTCTACAATTATGGCACAAGAGAAGAAAATTACTCAA
>CALUIQ010000048.1 GCA_944320735.1 uncultured Bacteroides sp.
ACACACACACATAAATTCCCTTTTTATTTCTTTTTATCCACCTCCGTCATATTCCCTTCGATAAGCAGGCGAATCAGTTCGGATGATTTGGCATTGCTGCGGACGGTTATTGATTTTTTGAAGTGTCCCGGATATCTGCCTCTGCCGTTATAGGTGACTTCAATGGTGCCTGTCTTGCCCGGCATAACAGGCTCTTGGGTATATTCGGGTACCGTACATCCGCAGGAGGCTACTACTTGGTGAACAACCAGCGGGCCGTCTCCTACATTGGTGAAGGTAAACGTGCATTTGACAATGGGACTACTCTCGGGAAAATCTCCGAAGTCGTGACTCATTTTGTCAAATTTGATGTCTGCCTGCGCTTGTGCGGCTATGTATCCTACGCTCATAAACATGAACGTCAAGAATAAAAATACTTTTTTCATCATAAAATAGTCTTTTCAAACATTTTTATTTCATACTTCCTCCAATGATGTCCAGCAACTCATTCGTAATGGCTTGTTGGCGTCCCTTGTTGTATTGTTTGGTCAAGTCTTGAATGAGTTCGTTGGCATTGTCCGTGGCGGTTTGCATGGCCATAGTTCGAGCCGCATGCTCCGAGGCGTTGGAATCCTGAAGTACGGTGAATATCTTTTGGCACAACACCTTGGGCAACAGAGCGGCAATCAGTTCTTCGGCCGATGGTTCTACTATATAATCCTGGTTATAAGTAGGGAGGCTTTTGGCATTCTCCACCCTCTCTTTTCGCACTTCCTGCACCATCTTGTTCAAGTCAATGGGAAGGAATTTCTCTCTTGTCAGAATCTGCGTACCCATCGACTTGAAGTGGTGATAAATCAGTTCCACCCGGTCGATGTGCTTGGCTGCAAATTCATTCATCAACTGTTCGGCCAGCTTGTATGCGTCCGTATAAGCAGGTTTGTCCGCCATCACTTGATAGCTTCCTTGGGGCACATATCCCATTTTCTTAACCGTTTCTTCTATCTTCCTGCCTATCGGATACATCAATATGTTTTCTTTGGGCAGGCTTTTGTAGTCTTCCAACGTCTGTTCCAACATCTTGGCCACGTTCAGGTTGAAAGCACCACACAACGATGAGTTGGACGAAAATGCTACGATGGCCACTCTCGTCACTGGGCGCACCTCCGTATAGGGCGACTGGACGGAAAGGTCATTGCCCATAAAGTTTATCAGGATTTCGTTCAACTTCTGTTGGTAAGGGTACATGCCAAGCACACGGTCTTGCGCTTTATGGAGCTTGGCTGAAGCTACCATCTTCATGGCCGATGTAATTTGGCGTGTACTCTTTACAGAACTTATCCTATTTTTAACCTCTTTCAGTGAAGCCATAATATTCCGGATTATTAACTGAATTGTTTGGCAACCATTTCCGCCGTGCTCTCAATAAGTTTGCAAACGTCCTCATTGATGGTTCCCGATTTTAATACATCAAGCACATCTGTGCGGTGGTTCATTTCCAATGATTCAAGGAAAGCGTGTTCAAAGTCACTTACCTTAGCCAACGGTATGTTTTTCAACAAGCCGTGCGTACCGCAATACAGAATGGCGACTTGTTTCTCTACAGGCATAGGGCTGTATTGGGGCTGTACCAAGAGTCGGGTGTTTTTTTGGCCTTTGTCAATGGTGAGCGCCGTAACGGGATCCATGTCTCCACTGAACTTTGAGAAGGCCTCCAATTCCCTGTATTGGGCTTGGTCTATCTTCAGCGTACCCGCTACTTTTTTCATCGCTTTAATTTGTGCGTTTCCTCCCACACGACTCACGGAGATACCCACGTCAATGGCCGGCCGATTACCTTGGTTGAAGAGGTTGGTATCAAGGAAAATCTGTCCGTCGGTGATAGAGATTACGTTTGTTGGGATGTAGGCCGACACGTCGCCCGCCTGCGTTTCGATGATGGGTAGGGCAGTCAGCGAGCCTCCACCTTTCACTTTGTCCTTCAGGCTGTCGGGCAGGTCGTTCATCTGCGCGGCCACTTCCTGTTGGTTGATGATGCGCGCAGCGCGCTCCAGCAGTCGGGAGTGCAGGTAGAAGATGTCGCCCGGATAAGCTTCACGTCCAGAAGGACGGCGCAAAATCAGGGATACCTCACGATAGGCCACAGCCTGCTTGGAGAGGTCGTCGTACACGACCAAGGCATTGCGGCCGGTATCGCGGAAATATTCGCCGATGGCTGCTCCGGCAAAGGCGGCATAATATTGCAACGCAGCCGGTTCGCCCGCTGTAGCGGCTACTACAATGGTATAATCCATGGCACCGTATTTGCGCAACGTATTGACGATGGAAGCCACGGTGGAACCTTTTTGGCCAATAGCCACGTAAATGCAATAAACGGGGTCGCCCGCTTCGTAATTGGCGCGTTGGTTGATGATGGTGTCGATGGCAATGGCTGTTTTACCCGTTTGGCGGTCACCGATAATCAGCTCACGCTGGCCACGTCCGATAGGTATCATGGCGTCTACTGCCTTCAAACCAGTCTGTAGCGGTTGATTCACCGGTTGGCGGAAGATGACACCCGGTGCCTTGCGCTCCAACGGCATCTCACACAGTTCGCCTCCTATCAGGCCTTTGCCGTCCAGCGGTTCGCCCAAGGGGTCGATGACACGTCCCAACATACTTTCACCCACCATGATGGAGGCGATGCGCTTGGTACGTCTTACGGTGAAGCCCTCTTTGATTTTGTCCGTAGGACCCAACAACACGGCACCTACATTGTCTTCCTCAAGGTTCATCACAATGGCTTTGATGCCGTTGTCAAATTCCAGCAGTTCGTTGGCTTCGGCATTCCTCAAGCCGTAGATGCGGGCTACGCCATCGCTCACCTGAAGCACGGTGCCTATTTCGTCCAGTTGTACGCGGGTGTCGATGCCCTCCAATTGTTTACGCAGGACATCGGATACTTCGCTTACTTTTATATTTTCTGACAACATTGATTCTTTTTTACAAATTTACATTAACTATATTCATTACTTAGTTGGAGCATACTTTTCTGGCTATGAACCTCGTCATACGATGCGTCGGTTCTTGTCAATGAATTGCTGCTTCACTCTTTTCAGTTGGGTCGCGATGCTGGCATCCAGCCGATAATCGTTGATGTCGAAAATGAATCCTCCTTCGATGGCCGGATTCACTTCTGTCTGCACTTCCATGTGGGCATGGAGTAGGGTAGAAGCACTCTTTCGGATGCGTTCCTCCACTTCCCTGCTTACAGGGACGGCGGTGGTCAGCTTGGCCACACCGATGTGCTTGCTATTGCGGTAGAGCGACAGGAACGAATGGCAGATGAAGTGCAACAGGTCGTCGCGCTTGTTTTTCTGCACCAGCGAAATGAAACGCTGAAATTCTTCACTTGGGCGGTTGTTTCCGGTAGAAGCCGTGCAAATGAGCGAGAATTTCTCTTCGTCGGACACGACCGGATTTCGCAACACTTCTTTCAACTCAGGGTGCTGCTCCAAACTGCGCATCAGGTTTTTGAATTCCTCGTACACCACGTTTTCCTTGCCCGTACTTTGAGCATAACCCAGCAAAGCTTTGGCGTATCTTGTCGAAACTATTCCTATATCCATATCGCTTTGTTTTTACAGTCAGTTATTCTTAGGAACCGTCAGCACTTCGTCCAGCATACGGTCTATCACGTCCATCTGCTCGCGTTCGGCATCCAGGTTCTTGCGCACCACTTTCTCTGCAATGTCCACTGAGAGGGAAGCCACTTGGCGCCGGATGGCGCGGATAGCTTCTTCCTTCTCCTGTTGGATTTGGCGGCGTACGTCCTCCAGTTCCTTTTGGGCTGCTATTTCCGCTTGCTTGCGGGCATCGGCGATTATCGTTTCACGTTGTTGCATCGCTTCCCGCAAGATACGGCCCTGTTCTTTGTTGGCATCCGCCACAATCCGCTCGCCCTCTTCTTTGAGATGAGCCAATTGTTCGTTGGCCTCGTGTGCCACCTTCATAGATTGGTCGATGTACGCTTTACGTTCTTCCACCATCTTGACGATGACCGGAAATCCGTATTTGCCTACGATGAAAAAGACAATGCCAAAGGATAGCAACATCCAGATGACCAGGCCACTTTCGGGTAATAACAATGACATAACTTTATTTACAATTTACTAATTTACAATTTACCATTTAAGCAAAGCATAGTATGACTCTTTGCTTTGCTTTTCTCGCTTCTTCGCTTTAGATAAGGAATACCAAGAGGCAGACTACAACGGCCAACAGGGCCACACCTTCAATCAGGGCGGCGGCGATAATCATGTTCGAACGGATGTCGCTTGTGGCTTCCGGTTGGCGGGCGATGGCTTCCATAGCCGAACCACCAATTTTACCAATACCCACACCGGCACCGATTACAGCCAAACCTGCACCAATTGCCGCACCTAATTTTGTAACTCCCATACCTGCCGCAGCAGCTTGCAATAATACTGTTGATAGTAACATAATCTTCTAAATTTTAATAAGTTATTTTATTCTATTTATTATCTCAATTCAGTTTGCTTTCTCCATTTCCACTTTTTTAGGCTCATGCCGCTCTTGCGCCAATCCGATGAATACGGCGGACAGCATCGTGAACACATACGCTTGGATGAAAGCCACCAGTAACTCTAATGCGTTCATAAAGATGTTGAACAGCACCGAAGCAAATGTCAGTGCTCCGTTCATAGCTGGTCCCATACTGGCCGAGATGAAGATAAGGCACGTCAGCACCAACATAGCCATATGTCCCGCCAACATATTGGCGAAGAGACGAATCATCAAGGCAAACGGCTTGGTGAAGATGCCGAAAAACTCGATGAAAGGCATAATAGGCACTGGTATTTTAAGCCACAAGGGCACATCGGGCCAGAAGATATCTTTCCAATAAGTCTTCGTTCCGAAGAGGTTTACCGCCAGGAAGGTGCATACGGCCAATACCATCGTGATGGCCATGTTGCCCGTGACGCTCGCCCCGCCAGGGAAAATCGGTATCAGCCCCATCAGGTTATTGAGGAAGATGAAGAAGAATACCGTCAGCAAGTAGGGGGCGAATTTCTTGTAATTCGGCCCTATGCTCGGCTTGATGATGTCATCGTTCACCATTATGATAAACATCTCCATAAAACCTACGAATCCGCCCGGAGCCACAGGGCTTTTAGGATGCCTCTTGTACCAACGGGCTACCCCTAAAACGATGCACACCAGCAAGAGACTGTTGATGAACAATGCCAAGGTGATTTTGGTGATAGAGATGTCGAAAGGCCGCACTTCGTTACCAGCCGCGTCACGCTCCACGATTTTCCCCTCGTAGGGGCTGCCTTCCGGTGCCAGCGAGAAGCCCTCGTAAGTTCCTTCGTTTTCCTCCAAACGGGAAGAGAGGAAGGCATGCCATCCGGTGGCCTCGCTATGTACGATGATGGGCAAAGGTATGGTGAGGTGCAGGTCACCCCATGTGGCGATGTGCCATTCGTACGTATCGCCCACGTGGCTGAAGAGAATCTCTTTCACATCTACCGGATTCGCTTCGGGCTTTTCGGCTTGTGTTTCCTGCGCTTGTACGTTTAGAACGCAGAGACACAAGCCTATTGCGAGACATATCCTCGCCACTATGTTATGCAATCGTTTCATTTCCTACATTTTATTATTTTGAATATTTTTGTTCCCTCTCACACCGAAGAACCATGTGTCGTACATCAGGTAAACCACATAGCACACGGTGAAGGCTATCGTAAACTTCAACGCTTCTTCAGGCTTTCCAATGCAATATGCCAGCAGAAATATTAACGAGAGCACTGTGCGCCCCATACGTGCCAGCAGATACATCGAAGCCGTCTTTTGAGGCATTGTCCTTTGGCATTTTTCTATTACGCTCACCATTATCACTCCCAACAGGAAGAAGAAAATTGGCAATGCGGGGTATCCGCTAAAATAATGCCTTGGGAAGGCTGAAAAATAAATCCAACCGCCTACACCTACCACTATCGTCAAGACAAAGGTCTGGAGCAAATAAACGCGTTTGAAATCAGTTAATGCAGACGGACACATTATTCATACTCATTTCGATGAATCCTCCGTTGATTTCCAACGTTTCCTCTGTGCCATTTGCTTTCACAAATGACAATTTTCCTGCATTCAGTGAAGACACTACCGGGGCATGTTGGGGTAGGATGGTAAAAGCCCCCATTACGCCCGGCAGGGTGATTCGCTGTATTTCCCCCTGGAAGAGTTCTTTCTCCGGCGATATGATAGTTAACAGCAATTCGTTCATAACTATAAAATTAAGAATGAAGAATCGGGCTACGCCGTGCGGTGTACACCCTTTTCCCGCATAGTAAGTTCATCATTCATCACTAATCATTTATCATTACTTCCCTCCTTGTGCTTGCGCCAGAATCTTCTTTCCCTTCTCGATGGCCTCTTCGATGGTGCCCACGTTCAGGAAAGCCTGTTCGGGCAAGTCGTCCACTTCGCCGTCCAAAATCATACGGAAGCCTTTGATGGTGTCCTCGATGTTCACCATCGTGCCCGGCACACCCGTGAATTGCTCGGCCACGGCAAAAGGCTGTGAGAGGAAGCGTTGTACACGGCGTGCGCGGTTGACCAGCGTGCGGTCTTCGTCCGACAGTTCCTCCATACCCAAGATGGAGATGATGTCCTGCAATTCCTTGTTGCGCTGCAATATCTGCTTCACACGCTGGGCAGTCTGGTAATGCTCATCCCCCACGATATGCGGGTCAAGAATACGCGAGGTAGATTCCAACGGGTCTACGGCGGGGTAGATGCCCATGGAGGCAATCTTACGGTCGAGCACCGTCGTGGCGTCCAAGTGGGTGAAAGTCGTGGCCGGAGCCGGGTCGGTCAAGTCATCGGCCGGCACATATACGGCCTGCACACTCGTGATGGAGCCGTTGCGCGTAGAGGTGATGCGCTCCTGCATGGCACCCATCTCCGTGGCCAATGTAGGTTGGTAACCCACGGCGGAAGGCATACGTCCCAGCAAAGCCGAAACTTCGGAACCCGCTTGGGTGAAACGGAAGATGTTGTCGATGAAGAACAGGATGTCTCTCGGGCCGTCCGTCTCCGAACCTTGGTCACGGAAAGACTCCGCTACGGTCAGTCCGGACAAAGCCACGGATTGACGTGCTCCGGGCGGCTCGTTCATCTGCCCGAATATCAAGGAAACCTGCGACTTGGCCACTTCGTCATAGTCCACTTTTGAGAGGTCCCAGTTGCCTTCTTCCATGCTTTTCTTGAATTCTTCGCCATAACGGATAACACCCGATTCAATCATTTCACGAAGCAGGTCGTTGCCTTCACGTGTACGTTCGCCCACACCGGCAAACACTGAAAAGCCGTGTTGCTTCTTGGCGATGTTGTTGATGAGCTCTTGAATGAGCACCGTCTTGCCTACACCCGCACCTCCAAAGAGGCCGATTTTTCCACCCTTGGCGTATGGTTCCAGCAAGTCAATGACCTTGATGCCCGTGTAGAGCACCTCTTGCGTGGTGGTCAAATCTTCGAACTTAGGCGGTTCACGGTGTATGGGGTATGCTCCCGTGCGGTCCAGTTCTCGCATACCGTCGATGGAGTCACCCGTCACGTTCATCAACCGACCTTTAATCTGGTCTCCCACAGGCATAGTGATGGGACCACCCATCGGGCGTGCTTTCATACCCCGCTGCAAGCCGTCGGTACTGTCCATGGCTACGGTACGCACGGTGTTTTCACCAATGTGTTGTTGTACCTCTACGATAAGTCGTTTGCCGTTGGGTCTCTTTATCTCCAAGGCGTCATGGATGGCTGGAAGGACTGTTTCCATATTTTCTCCACCTTCGAAGTACACGTCAACCACAGGTCCGATGACCTGCGAAATATGTCCAACAATTTGTGTCATGCTCTTATTTCCTCTATATATTATGATTTTTCGCTTACTTCTTATGGGCAAGCCTTTTTTTACTTGCCACGCAAATTTAGAAACAATTTGTTATAAGATGGCGTGCTGGCCAACATTTTTTTCATCGTTTATACTAAATTGGATATTGTCGGGCGTATTCAGAACACTTTGGAAAGGGTAAGCAAGGTCTATTAACACTCGTTTATGTATGTAGCTCCGAAAATTCGGTTATTTTTGTGCCCTGAAATTCTGAACATCATTTTTAATATTCATATAATAAGAGTAAAGACCATGAAGAAAATGAATTTGTTGTTCGCGCTGTTCGCCTTGTTGTTATGCGTAGGCACGGTGCAAGCCCAAGGCGCGGAGAAACACACGTTCCGTTTGGGCGAGAATCAGTTTTGGTTGGATGAGAAGCCGTTCCAGATTATTTCCGGCGAGATACATCCTTCGCGTATCCCGGTAGAGTATTGGCGTCATCGTGTCCAGATGGTAAAAGCCATGGGATGCAACACGGTGGCTTGCTACATTATGTGGAATTACCACGAGAGTCAACCCGGGAAATTTGATTTTGAGACCGGAAACCACAACATCGAGCAATTCATCCGCATTGTGCAGGAAGAAGGCATGTTCCTGCTGTTCCGGCCGGGTCCTTATGTGTGCGGCGAATGGGATTTTGGCGGACTTCCCGCTTATCTGCTTTCAACTCCGGACATCAAAATCCGTTGTATGGATCCGCGCTACACGGCAGCGGTGGAGCGTTACGTGAAGCAGATTTCACCCTTGATAAAGAAATACGAGGTGACCAACGGTGGCCCCATTCTTATGGTACAGGTGGAGAACGAATACGGAAGCTACGGCAACGACCGCGTTTATATGAAGTGGCTGCACGACCTGTGGCGGAGCGAAGGCCTGACCGTTCCTTTCTACACCGCCGATGGAGCCACGCCCCATATGCTGGAGGCAGGTACCCTGCCCGGTGTGGCCATAGGCTTGGATCCCGCCGCTTCGGAGGCTGAGTTTGCCGAAGCGTTAAAGGTACGTCCCGATGCCAGTGTGTTCTGCTCGGAATTGTACCCCGGTTGGTTGACCCACTGGCGCGAGCGGTGGAACGGAGCACCTACACAGCGGGTGGTTTCTGACGTAAAATGGCTGATGGACAATGGAAAATCGTTTAATTTCTATGTGATTCACGGTGGCACCAACTTCGGTTTTTGGGCGGGAGCCAACACATCGGGTAACGGTACTTACCAGCCCGACGTGACCAGCTATGACTACGATTCACCCATTAACGAACAGGGGCAGGCTACGCCCAAGTATATGGCGTTGCGTGAGTTGATGCAGAAATACAGCAAGAAGAAACTTCCGGCAATCCCGGAACCAATACCCAGCATCACGTTTCCGACAGTCCAGACCCAACGGTTTACTTCTATTTGGGACAATTTGCCGCAGGCTCGTCAGTTGGTACAGCCTATGCCGATGGAGATGTTGAACCAATACGAAGGCCTGATACTCTATCGCACTCGTTTGATAGGGCGTAAGAGTGGTACGCTGCGCGTGGACGATGTACACGACTACGCCACTGTCTTCCTCAACGGGCGTTACTTGGGTAGCATCGACCGCACGTTGGGGCAGAACACTATTGAGATTCCCATCTCCAACACAGACGAGGCTCCCGTTCTCGACATTCTCGTGGAAGGCATGGGACGTGTCAACTTTGCCGCCTATATGATAGACCGTAAGGGCATCACCGAACGCGTGACCCTCAGCGGCATGACGCTGATGGATTGGGAAGCATATTCGCTGCCTATGTCAACCGACTACGTTGCCTCGCTCAAGGAGAGTGACACGGTGCGTCCGGGTATGTTCTTTAAGGCGACACTCAATCTGAACGAAACAGGTGATTGCTACATCGATATGAGCGACTTCACCAAAGGCATCGTTTATGTCAACGGCCATAACTTGGGTCGTTATTGGAACGTAGGTCCGCAATACCGCCTCTATTGCCCCGGCGTGTGGTTGCGCAAGGGTGCCAACGAGGTTGTCATTTTTGACCTGCACCAAACCGAGCCTGGAGTCATCAAAGGATATAGGACACTGAAAGGTGACGAATGATAGATAAATGGAAATTTAACTGTGTGTTTTATTTTTCAGCCGCAGATGACGCGGATGACGCAGATTTTTAAATGGGCTTCGCCCTGTCACCCCGAGCGTAGTCGAGGGGGCTCACGTAGCGCATACTCAGCATTATGTGAGATGTCTCGACAAGCTCGACATGACAAAAGAGAAAAAATCTCTGTGTCTTTGTGTCTCCGTGTTTGAATAAAAAATAAATCTGCGTCATCTGTGTCATCTGCGGATGAAAAATCAAACGACACGCAGCCCGCTAAATTATCATTTAATTTTTACCCTTAATTATAAATGGTAGAACAACGAAGAAATACGCGTACACCAAGAAAAAAAACGCCCGAGCCGGTGAACGACTACGGACGTATCCAGCCCCAGGCAACCGAACTGGAAGAAGCCGTGTTGGGCGCATTGATGATTGAAAAGGACGCTTATTCGCTGGTCAGTGAGATACTTCGCCCCGAGTCCTTCTACGAGCACAGGCATCAGCTCATTTATGCGGCTATTACTGATTTGGCCGTTAATCAAAAGCCTGTGGACATCTTGACTGTTAAGGAACAACTTGCCAAACGGGGCGAATTGGAGGAAGTTGGTGGTCCCTTTTACATCACTCAGCTGAGTAGCAAGGTGGCATCGTCCGCCCATGTCGAATACCACGCCCGCATCATTGCCCAAAAGGCTTTGGCACGTGAACTGATAACCTTTACGAGCCAGATTCAGACGAAGGCTTTTGACGAGACCATCGACGTGGACGATTTGATGCAGGAGGCCGAAGGACGTCTGTTCGAGATTTCGCAGCAGAATATGAAAAAGGATTACACGCAAATCAATCCTGTCATAGCCGAGGCTTATCAGCAGATACAGAAAGCCGCTGCGCGTACCGATGGTCTGAGCGGACTGGAAAGCGGATTCACCAAGTTGGACAAAATGACGTCCGGTTGGCAAAACTCCGACCTTATCATCATTGCTGCTCGTCCTGCTATGGGTAAGACGGCTTTCGTGCTGTCTATGGCCAAGAACATTGCCGTGAACTACCACAACCCCGTGGCTTTGTTTTCGCTCGAAATGAGCAACGTGCAGCTGGTGAACCGTTTGATTTCCAACGTGTGCGAGATTCCGAGCGAGAAGATAAAGAGTGGTCAGTTGGCCGACTACGAGTGGCAACAGTTGGACTACAAGCTCCGCGACTTGCTGGATGCCCCCCTCTACGTGGACGACACTCCCTCGCTCTCCGTCTTCGAACTTCGTACCAAGGCGCGCCGTCTGGTGCGTGAGCATGGTGTGAAACTCATCATCATCGACTACTTGCAGTTGATGAACGCCAGTGGTATGTCCTACGGTAACCGTCAAGAAGAGGTCAGCACTATTTCGCGTTCGCTCAAAGGATTGGCCAAGGAACTCAACATCCCCATCATCGCCCTGTCGCAGTTGAACCGTGGCGTGGAGAGCCGTGAGGGTGAGGAAGGCAAGCGTCCCCAACTGAGCGACCTGCGTGAGTCTGGTGCCATCGAGCAGGACGCCGATATGGTATGCTTCATCCATCGTCCTGAGTATTACAAAATCTACACTTCGGCCGACGGTACAGATTTGCGTGGTATGGCCGAAATTATCATTGCCAAGCACCGTAACGGTGCGGTGGGCGATGTCCGCCTGAAGTTCATCGGGCAGTACACGCGCTTCCAAAATCCGGAGGATGACATGATTATTCCACCTCCGGGCTCGGACGGAGGCACTACTTTCGGCTCGCGTATGAATACGCCTATTGGGAGTACGGCCACGCCTCCACCACCTCCTCCTACCGATGATTACAATCCCTTTGCCGGAGGAGGGGATAGCGGTCCGCTGCCTTTCTGATAAGGCAAGGGCAATGTGCGTAAGTCTTGCTGCTTTGTGAGAAAAGGTATAGAATAAAAAAATGCCATTCCTGATTCCTGTTTCAAGGAGCTGGGAATGGCATTTCCTTTTTTAAGGGTTACTTGCGGTAACAAGCCAAATCTTCCTTGTTGAAGCCCTGGATGAAAGCGTTATGCTTTTCTACTTCGGCTTCCGCATAGTTCACGTAAACCTTGGCCGATTGGCTGAACATTTCCGGAGCACGGGTAGCGTCCTGAATGATGAGGTGGCTCATCACGCAGTCGGCGGCCATCTCGTAGAGACGGCGAGCCATCAAGTCGTGCAATTCTTGGTCGCCGGCTTCTTTCACCAAGTTAGTGCAAGCCTCAAACTTGTCGGCCATTGTTTTTACACGCTCCAACAGCGGTTTCATCTCGTCGCTGCACGGTACTTGTTCGTAATCGCGCAAGGTGGCAATGTAAGCACCGTTGGTTACATAACGGATAGCGGCTACCGTTTGCAGCTGGGTAGTACCTTCGTAGATGCTGGTGATGCGGGCGTCGCGGTAAATACGTTGGCAAGCATATTCCATCATAAATCCGGAACCACCGTGTACCTGAATGCAGTCGTAAGCGTTTTGGTTGGCATATTCCGAGTTCATACCTTTGGCTAACGGCGTGAAAGCGTCTGCCAGTTTGGCATACTTCTTCTGCTCTTGGCGCTCTTCGGGTGTGAGTTTACGCTCGCGGGCAATGTCGTCCAATGCTTTGTAGATGTCTACATAGCGGGCTGTCTGGTAGAGCAGGGCGCGTCCGGCATCCAACTTGGCTTTGATGGTACTAAGCATATCATATACGGCGGGGAACTCAATAATGGCTTTGCCGAACTGCTTGCGGTCTTTGGCGTAGGCCAACGCTTCGTTGTAAGCGGCTTGGCTCAAGCCTACTGACTGTGCTGCAATACCCAGGCGGGCGCCGTTCATCAACGCCATGACATATTTAATAAGACCCAGTTTGCGGTCACCACAAAGTTCAGCGCGGGCGTTCTTGTACACCAACTCACAAGTAGGCGATCCGTGGATACCCAACTTGTTCTCGATGCGGCGCACGTTTACGCCACCGTCACGTTTGTCGTAGATAAACATAGAAAGGCCGCGACCGTCGCGTGTGCCTTCTTCCGAGCGTGCCAAAACGAGGTGCAGGTCGGCGTCACCATTGGTGATGAAGCGTTTCACGCCGTTCAGCCGCCAGCAGTTGTTGGCCTCGTCGTAGGTAGCTTTCAGCATGACGCTTTGAAGGTCGGAGCCTGCGTCCGGCTCCGTCAAGTCCATAGACATGGTCTCGCCGGCACAAATGCGGGGGATGAAACGGCTGTGTTGATCTTCATTGCCAAACTCGTAGAGTGTCTCGATACAATCCTGCAAAGACCAAATGTTGCCGAAGCCGGCATCGGCGGCAGCCACGATTTCGGCGCACATCGTGTAAGGCGTAATCGGGAAATTCAAGCCTCCGAAGCGGCGGGGCATAGTCATACCGTTCAGTCCGGCTTTCACCATAGCGTCGAGGTTCAGCTTCGTACCGCTGGCGTATTCCACACGACCGTTAGCACAATGCGGTCCTTCCTCGTCTACACCTTCCGCATTAGCGGCAATCACTTCACCGGTGATTTCGCCGGTGATTTCCAATACTTTGTCATAAGAGTCGATAGCGTCCGCATAGTCTTGTGGCGCATAGTCGTACTCGTCTTTGTCTCTGTATCCGCGCTCTTTCAGTTCGCAGATGCGTTCCATCATCGGGTTGTTCAAGTGATACTTGAGTTCCGGTATGTCGGTATAATAGTTTGCCATAGTTTTTTGTTTTTAGTATTAAAGTGTTAAAGTATATCTTTACCTTCTTTACTTCTCTACCTCCTTTAATACCTTTAATTACTTGCTATTCTTCTTATAATATTTAATCATCTTCGGAATTACTTCCTCTACTGTCCCATTGATTACATAATCAGCAATCGTATTGATGGGGGCATTCGGGTCGTTGTTTACCGAAATGATAATGCCGGCGTCT
>CALUIQ010000049.1 GCA_944320735.1 uncultured Bacteroides sp.
GGCGTGACGGGCACCACGGGACACACCTGGAGCCGGGGACGCTTGGCGGATTTCACGCAAAGCTACACCCGCCGCTTTGGCTCGGCGGAAGGCGTGACGCTGACTTATCATCCGGTGTACGTCATCGCCGAAACGTAACAACTCCTGCGGAGCGGGTTATCAATTGATTTAAAACACGGAGACACAGAGACACGGAGATTTTTATTTTATTAAGTAAGTGTTTATACTATAGCACACAGATAACACTGATTTAACAGATGACCACAGATATTATTTTAAAAATAATCTGTGCAAATCAGTCTCATCTGTGTCATCTGTGTGCTATAAGATAATTTTGATTAGTTACTTATATTGATGTACAAATATAGTTTCTCTGTGTCTTTGTGACTCTGTGTTCTATTCCCCAATGATAATGCCCCTCCCGTAAAGTTGGTAAATAAATCCGTAAATCGGGTTGCCACGATGCGGAGCGGACGCCCTATCTTTGCACTGACAAAAAACAAACAGAGCATACCGAGACAACGATGGAGAAAGATAAGACATTAGACCTGAAGACCGTATGCGAGTGCAACCGATGCCTGGGCACCGAGACGCTGCACCCGCAGGCCACGCTCATCAACCTGGCGAACTCCGGCCTGCCGGGCGACGCCGTGAAGTTCGAGTTCTACGCCATCCTCCTCATCGAGGACTGCCCCGACGGGTGCTGCTGTTGCGGGCGCAAGTACTACGACTTCAGCACGGCCACGATGGTGTTCCTCACCCCCGGCGAAGTGTTCCGCATGAGCCGCGAGGGAGCACTGCCCTCCAAAGGCTGGCTGCTGGCCTTCCATCCCGACCTGCTGTTCCGCACCACCCTGCGGACGCATCTCAGCGAGTACACCTTCTTCCGCTACCGCAAGGAGGAAGCCCTGCACCTCTCGCAGCGCGAGACGGCCACCATCACCTGCTGCCTGGAGCACATCGAGTCCGAACTGCACCACCCCATCGACACGTACACCGCCACCATCCTCTCGCGCCACATCGAGCTGATGCTGGACTACTGCTCGCGCTACTACCAACGGCAATTCATCACGCGCGAGAACAAGAACAAAGTCCTCATCGCCCGCTTCGACCGCCTCCTCGACGCCTATATCAACGAAGGACGCCTGGCCACGAGCGGTATGCCCCGTCCCGACGACTTCGCCCCCGCGCTGAACCTCTCGCCCGCCTACTTCGCCGACCTGCTGAAGTTCGAGACGGGCAAGACCCTGGACGAATACACCCGCCTGCGCCAGATGGACGTGGCCAAACGTCTGCTCCTCTCGCCTGCCGAGACCCCCACTTCCGTCGCCCGCCTGTTGGGCTTCGCCAGCGTACAAAGTTTCAGCATCCTTTTCAAGAAGCTCACCGGTATGGCGCCGGGGGAATATCGATGGGGGCAGAACTGAACTTTTCCCCCACATATTTGCTATTTATGAAACAAATCCCTACATTTGCATCAAATAAAAGCATAGCAAAAAATGAAAACGACCACATTCAACCCCATCCAAATACATTTGCTCCAAATGTTCGCTTACGACAATTCCCCACAAAGCCTGGAGGAGTTGAAAGACGTGCTTTACAAGCATTACTCCCAACGAATGAACACCAAGCTGAACGAGCTTTGGGATGAAGGCATCCTCAACCAAAAGCGACTAGACGAAATCAACAAGATGGATTTGCATCAACTAAAATAGCCCTCTTATGAGCCGCATCGTGCTTGACACAAATTGCCTTATACAAAGCATTCCTCAACGGAGCCAATACCACGCGGTTTGGACCTCTTTCGAAAGGGGAACAAATACACTTTGCGTATCGAACGAAATCATTGAAGAATACGCCGAAATTTTACAACGACTAACTGATGCCGAGACGGCAGATTACGTGGTAAAGACCATCATTAACAGCCCGTTTACAGTCCTTACCACTCCTTATTATCATTTTGAACTGATTACGGCCGATCCCGATGACAACAAGTTCGTAGATTGTGCCATAACGGCCAATGCGCGTTTCATCGTTACCAACGACCATCATTATGACCTATTGAAAGATATCGACTTCCCTAAGGTTGACATCATCAATATCCAAGATTTCTGTAAGGCACTAAAACACAACCTCTGAAGCAAGGCTCTACCCTTCCTCCCCCCATCAGCCCAAAGATACGTCACACGCCCTCTTGCACATCCCAAAAGAAAGCTCTATATTTGCAACACCCTAAAAAGCAAATAACAAGAAACAAGACAAATGAGCGAGACAAAATCCATCATCATAAAAGGCGCGCGAGTCAACAACCTGAAGAACATAGACGTGGAGATACCCCGCAACCGACTGGTGGTCATCACCGGACTGAGCGGCTCGGGCAAGTCATCGTTGGCGTTCGACACCCTCTACGCCGAAGGACAACGACGCTACGTGGAGAGCCTGAGCAGCTATGCCCGCCAATTCTTGGGACGCATGAGCAAGCCTGAGTGCGACTTCATCAAAGGCATCCCGCCTGCCATCGCCATCGAGCAAAAGGTGAACAGCCGTAACCCCCGCTCCACCGTGGGCACCTCGACAGAGATATACGAATACCTGCGCCTGCTCTACGCACGCATCGGGCGCACATTCAGCCCCGTGAGCGGACAAGAGGTGAAGAAGCACTTCGTGGAGGACATCGTACACACCACGCTAGACTATCCCGATGGCACCCGCTTCACCGTCTTGGCGCCCCTCCTCATCCCGCAAGGACGCACCCTCCAGGAACAACTGGATATGGACCTGAAACAAGGCTTCACCCGCCTGGAGGTGAACGGCACAATGGTGCGCATTGAAGACTACAAACCTTCGGCGAATGACACGCTTTTCCTCTTGGTGGACCGGTTGGCAACTTCGCACGAGAAAGATGCCTTGAGCCGGCTGACCGACTCCGTGGAGACCGCGATGTACGAGGGCGACGGTGCCTGCCTGCTTCGCTTCTACGAGGCGGACGGGGGAACCAGCCTCCGACGGTTCAGCACCAAGTTTGAGGCGGACGGCATCCGCTTCGAGGAGCCCACCGACCAGATGTTTTCCTTCAACTCCCCCATCGGAGCCTGCCCGGAGTGCGAAGGCTTCGGGCGCGTCATCGGCATCGACGAACACCTGGTGGTGCCCGACCGCTCCCTCTCCGTGTATGACGGATGCGTGGTGTGCTGGCGCGGAGAGAAGATGGGCGAATGGCGCGATATGGTCATCCGTGGTGCCGAGCGGGCGGGATTCCCCATCTTCACGCCCTATTACGAACTGACCGACGAGCAGCGTCGTATGTTGTGGGAGGGCACGCCCTACTTCGAAGGCATCAACGCCTTCTTCCGGATGTTGCAGGAGAACCAATACAAGATACAATACCGCGTTATGCTGGCCCGATACCGGGGCAAGACGCTCTGTCCCAAGTGTCACGGCACACGCCTCAAGCCGGAAGCCACCTACGTGCGTGTGGGCGGAAAGAACATCTGCCAGCTGGTAGACCTACCCATCACAGAGCTACAGGCTTTCTTCGACCACTTGGAGCTGACCGAGCACGAGACGCAAGTGGCCAGCCGCATCCTGACCGAAATAAAGAGCCGCATTCAGTTCCTCATCGACGTAGGTTTGGGCTACCTGACGCTGAACCGGCAGAGCAACACCTTGTCCGGAGGCGAGAGCCAACGCATCAACCTGGCCACGTCCTTAGGGAGCAGCCTCGTAGGAAGTCTCTACATACTGGACGAGCCGAGCATCGGACTGCACAGCCGCGACACGGACCGCCTTATCCACGTCCTGCGCCAACTCCAACAGCTGGGCAACACGGTGGTGGTGGTGGAGCACGACGAGGAAATCATCCGTGCGGCGGACTACATCATCGACATCGGCCCCAAGGCAGGACGTCTGGGCGGAGAAGTGGTGTACCAAGGAGATATGAAGGACCTGAAGGAGCACACGCAGAGCTACACCGTGCGCTACCTGCTAGGCGAGGAGACCATCCCCGTGCCCAAGGAACGCCGACAATGGAACCGGTACATCGAACTGAAAGGCGCGCGCGAAAACAACCTGAAAGGCATCAACGTGCGCTTCCCGCTGAACGTGATGACCGTGGTGACAGGCGTAAGCGGCTCGGGCAAGTCCACCCTGGTGCGCGACATCTTCTACCGTGCCCTGAAGCGCGAACTGGACGAATGTTCGGAGCGTCCGGGCGAGTACTCCTCCATTGGGGGCGACCTGCGCGACTTGCGCGACGTGGAGTTCATCGACCAGAGCCCCATCGGCAAATCCTCGCGAAGCAACCCCGTGACCTACATCAAGGCATACGACGACATCCGCAAGCTCTTCGCCGAACAGCCCTTGGCCAAACAGATGGGCTACACGCCGGGCTACTTCAGCTTCAACACCGATGGAGGCCGTTGCGAGGAGTGCAAGGGCGAAGGCACCATCACCGTGGAGATGCAGTTTATGGCCGACTTGGTGCTGGAATGCGAATCGTGCCACGGCAAACGTTTCAAGCCCGACATCCTAGAGGTGAAATTCCACGGGGCAAGCATCTACGACGTGTTGGAAATGACCGTAGACCAAGCCATCGACTTCTTCCGCCAATACGGTCAGACTAAGATAGCCGACCGCCTTGTCCCCCTGCAAGACGTAGGGCTGGGCTACGTCAAGCTGGGCCAGTCCTCCTCCACCCTGTCGGGAGGCGAAAACCAGCGCGTGAAGCTGGCCTACTACCTCAGCCTGGAGAAGGCCGACCCTACGCTCTTCATCTTCGACGAGCCCACCACGGGTCTCCACTTCCACGACATACGCAAGTTGCTTGAGGCTTTCGATGCCCTCATCCGGCGCGGACACAGCATCACCATCATCGAGCACAACCTCGACGTAATCAAATGTGCCGACTACGTGATTGACCTCGGCCCCGAAGGCGGAGACCAAGGCGGAAACCTCGTGGCCACGGGCACGCCCGAGGACATCGCCCGCTGTGAGGAAAGCTACACAGGTCGCTTCCTGCGGGAGAAATTGAAGTGAAGAAGCGTTTGGACATAATGGAAAAAAATGTATCTTTGCGGCGTATGAAATAACAGCAAACTGAATAAGGAAAACCATGAACGAAGACAATAAACTCATCATCTATCAGGTGTTTACACGCCTGTTCGGAAATAACCACTCACGCCTCGTGAACAACGGGAGCCTGGCCGAAAACGGGTGCGGCAAGATGGCCGACTTCACCGGCAAGGCATTGGAAGAAATCAAACGCTTGGGCGCCACACACATCTGGTATACGGGCATCATAGAGCACGCCACGCAGACCGACTACCGACGCTACAACATACGCCCCGACCATCCGGCCGTGGTGAAAGGCAAGGCCGGCTCGCCCTACGCCATCAAGGACTATTACGACGTTGACCCTGACTTGGCCAAGGACGTGCCGGGTCGGATGAAGGAGTTCGAGAACTTGGTGCAGCGCACCCACCACGCGGGACTGAAGGTCATACTGGACTTCGTGCCCAACCACGTGGCACGCCAATACCACTCAGATTCCCAACCCGACGGCACCACCTCGCTCGGCGCCAACGATGACTCCCGGCAAGCCTTTAGCCCGTACAACAACTTCTATTACATACCCGACACGCCCCTGCAATGCCAGTTCGATATGAAAGCCAGTGCGGACGAGCCTTATGCAGAAATGCCCGCCAAAGCCACGGGAAACAACCGCTTTGACGCCTATCCCAACATCACCGACTGGTATGAGACCGTAAAACTGAACTACGGTGTGGACTATATGAATGGAGGGACGTGCCACTTCGACCCCGTGCCCGACACGTGGCACAAGATGCTGGACATCTTGCTCTTCTGGGCCTCGAAGGACATCGACGGCTTCCGGTGCGATATGGCCGAAATGGTGCCTGTGGAGTTCTGGGAATGGGTCATCCCGCAAGTGAAAGCCACATACCCCCACCTGATATTCATAGCCGAAGTGTACAATCCGCACGAATATCACAACTACATCTTCCGGGGCAAGTTCGACTACTTGTACGACAAGGTGGGACTATACGATACCTTGCGGGCCATCGTGTGCGGCAACGAATCGGCCACGGCCATTACCCGCTGTTGGCAGAGTCTGGGAGGCATCGAGAAGCGTATGCTAAACTTCCTCGAAAACCACGACGAGCAACGTGTCGCTTCGGACTTTTTCGCCGGCTCGTCCCACAAGGCCATCCCCGCCCTTATCGTGTCCGCCTGTATGAACACCAACCCAATGATGATTTACTTCGGACAAGAATTTGGCGAAATGGGTATGGACAGCGAAGGATTCAGCGGACGAGACGGACGTACCACCATCTTCGACTATTGGGCGGTAGACACCATACGCCGCTGGAGAAACGGAGGGAAGTTTGACGGGAAGCTCCTGACCGAGCACGAGAAACACCTGCACGCCCTCTACGAGCGTGTGCTCAACCTCTGCCGGGAAGAGAAAGCCATCGCGCAGGGCGAGTTCTTCGACCTGATGTACGCCAACTTGGGCGGATGGCGAATGAACGAACACCGCCAATACGCTTTCTTGCGCAAGTATGAGAAGGAGTTGTTGCTCATTGTGGTCAACTTTGACAACACGCCCGCCAACATCGGCGTCAATATCCCCCTGCACGCCTTCGAATACCTGCACCTGCCCCATCTCGCCCATACCCAAGCCACCGACCTGCTGAGCGGAAAGGCGGAAAGCGTCAACCTACTGCCCGACAAGCCTGTAGAGGTGGCGGTAGAAGGATACGGCGGTAAAATCCTGAAGCTGACTTTTTAATATGGTAACCGTGAGGGTGCTGCATAATCGGGAAATAAGCACAGAGACACAAAGGCACAGAGTTGTAAATCAATAAAATAAGCTCTCTGTGTCTCCGTGTCTCTGTGTTTTACCCCTTTACGTGACACCCTCCACATTACCCCTTTGACTCCACAAACTCCTTCAACCGAATCAGGCGGGTGATGGAAGGATTATAAAACGGGTCGGGATAGTGATCCCTAATGTCATAGATGTTAGCTTCCACATAACGTTTTACATTCCAGATGTATTCCGACTCGGTCAGCTTCACCTCCTCGGGAAGGTCGGCGTGCGTCGCCCATTCGATGATGTCGCGCACGGTCTGTTCGTCATATTCATTCTTTTTTTCTTTTGTCTTTGCCTTCATAAGCTCTTTTCCTTTTTCGCGTCCAAAGATAGTGCAAATTGAGTGGAAAACATACAAGCTTGCTTGAAAATGTTTTCCCGAAATGCAGCCTATCTTATCTAAAGATAGTGCAAATCGAGCGGAAAACATGCAAGCTTGCGTCGATTATTCTATTTTTTTCCACACTTATTCGCAGGTTAGAAAAATTATTCGTAAGTTTGTGAGTTGATAAACGTAAGGAAGAATTATGAACATCCCCGTAATATTTCAATTCTTGAGAGACATTGCGGCACACAATAACCGCGAATGGTTCAACGCCCACCGGGAACAGTACGACACAGCCCGACAGGAATTCGAGAACCTGCTGACCGTCCTCATCGCCCGCATCTCGGAGTTCGATGAGTCGGTGCGAGGCGTCGAAGCCCGCGACTGCACCTACCGCATCTACCGCGACACCCGGTTCAGCCAAGACAAGACACCCTACAAAATACATATGGGCGGCTACATCAACGCCCGCGGAAAGAAGTCCGACCATTGCGGATATTACATCCACCTGGAGCCGGGACATTGTATGGTAGCAGGCGGAAGTTATTGTCCCCCTCCCCCTCTGCTGAAAGCCCTCAGACAGGCTGTGTACGACAACATCGACGAATTTCGGAGCATCGTCGAGGACCCAGCCTTCAGCCAATACTTCCCCGTCGTAGGCGAAAACTTCCTGAAGACCGCCCCTAAGGGATTTCCTAAAGATTTTCCTTACATAAAATACCTGCGGTGCAAAGACTATACGATATGGGGTGCCGTGCCCGACTCGCTCTTCACCCCGCAAGTGGACTTCGACCGACTGGACGATATGTTGCGCCAAGTGAAACGTTTCGCGGACTTTATGAACTATACGATAGACGATTTTGAATGATGAAAAAAGAAAAAGCAATAAATTATACTAACTAAAAAACATTTGGATTATGATTATTGACAGATTGGAAAACATCGAGAAATACGCTTCGCTGAACCCTCTGTTCGCGCAAGCCGTAGAATTCCTCAAGTCGCATGACCTGAAGACATTGGAACTGGGTAAAACTGAGTTGCAGGGAAAAGACCTGTTGGTAAACGTGACCGAGACCAAGCCCAAGACTAAGGAGCAGGCACGCATCGAGACGCATCGGGATTTTATCGACATCCAAATACCGGTCTCGGGCGTAGAGCTGATGGGCTACACCCCCGCTTGCGATTGCCAACCCGCCGACGCTCCCTACAATGCGGAGAAAGACATCACTTTCTTTGAGGGACTGGCCGACAGCTACATCGAAGTGAAGCCGGGTATGTTTGCCATCTTCTTTCCCCAAGACGGACACGCTCCGGGCGTAACTCCCGACGGAGTGAAGAAAGTTATCGTGAAAGTAAAAGCATAAAAAACTCTCATATATAATAAACATTATCCGTTATGGAAACACTGAATCTGATAAAAAACGATCCATGGCTGGAACCCTATGCCGATGCCATCAACGGACGTCACCAACATGCCATCGACAAGGAAGCCGAATTGACAAACAAGGGAAAGAAAACTCTGTCCGATTTTGCCACGGGCTACTTGTACTTTGGGCTGCACCGCACTGCCACCGGGTGGGTATTCCGCGAGTGGGCGCCCAACGCCACTCAAATTTTCCTTACGGGAACCTTTAACGGTTGGAAAGAAGAAAAGAAATATAGCCTGAAAAAGAAAGCCAATGGCAATTGGGAACTAAAATTGCCTGCCGATGCCTTGAAGCATGGCGACTTATACAAGCTGAAAGTATACTGGGAAGGTGGATGCGGAGAGCGCATTCCCGCTTGGGCAACGCGCGTGGTACAAGATGACCAAACCAAAATCTTCAGCGCGCAGGTGTGGGATCCCGCCAAGCCCTACAAAATGAAGAAACGCGCCTTCAAGCCTTCTACCGACCCGCTGCTGATTTACGAATGCCACATCGGTATGGCCCAACAAGAGGAAAAAGTGGGAACCTACCGGGAATTCCAGGAAAACGTCCTGCCACGCATCGTGAAAGACGGATATAACTGCATCCAGATAATGGCCATCCAAGAGCATCCCTACTACGGTAGTTTCGGCTATCACGTGTCGAGCTTCTTTGCTGCCTCTTCCCGCTTCGGCACACCAGACGAACTGAAAGAGCTCATCGACACGGCTCACGGCATGGGACTGGCGGTCATCATGGACATCGTACACTCACACGCAGTGAAGAACGAGGTAGAAGGATTGGGCAACTTCGCAGGCGACCCCAACCAGTATTTTTATCCCGGTGACCGGCACGAACATCCGGCGTGGGACTCGCTTTGCTTTGACTATGGCAAGAACGAAGTGTTGCACTTCCTCCTCTCCAACTGCAAATATTGGTTGGAAGAATACCGTTTCGATGGTTTCCGTTTCGACGGTGTGACCTCTATGCTCTATTATAGCCACGGACTGGGAGAAGCCTTCTGCAACTACAACGATTATTTCAACGGACACCAGGACGACAACGCCATCTGCTACCTGACGTTGGCTAACCGCCTGATACACCAAGTCAATCCACGCGCCATCACCATCGCCGAGGAAGTTTCGGGCATGCCAGGACTGGCCGCCAAGTTCGAGGACGGAGGCTATGGCTTCGATTACCGCATGGCTATGAACATACCCGACTATTGGATAAAGACCATCAAGGAAAAGATAGACGAGGACTGGAAACCTTCGAGTATGTTTTGGGAAGTGACCAACCGACGCAAGGACGAGAAGACCATCTCGTATGCCGAAAGCCACGACCAGGCGCTGGTAGGAGACAAGACCATCATCTTCCGCCTGATAGACGCCGATATGTATTGGCATATGCAAAAGGGGGACGAAAACTACGTGGTGCGCCGCGGCATCGCCCTGCACAAAATGATACGCCTGCTCACGGCCACTACCATCAACGGCGGTTACCTCAACTTTATGGGCAATGAGTTTGGCCACCCCGAATGGATTGACTTCCCGCGTGAGGGTAACGGATGGTCGTGCAAGTATGCGCGCCGCCAATGGAACCTCGTGGACAACAAGAATCTGGCTTACCACTATTTGGGCGATTTCGACGCCGATATGCTGAAAGTCATCAAGAGCGTCAAGAATTTCCAGGCCACCAATGTTCAGGAAATATGGCACAACGACGGTGACCAAATCTTGGCCTATATGCGCAAAGACTTGGTGTTCGTGTTCAACTTCAACCCCAAGCAGTCCTTCACCGACTATGGATTCTTGGTGCCAGCCGGATGCTATGAAGTCATTTTGGACACGGACAACCCCGCCTATGGAGGCAATGGGTTCAATGACGACAGCGTGAAGCACTTCACCATCCCCGATCCTCTCTATAAGAAAGAGAAAAAGGAATGGATGAAACTCTACGTCCCCGCTCGCACGGCTATGGTGCTCAAACGCTGCAAATAAGAAGTAAACCAAACTAATGCGTCACTTTTGGGATGATTGATGCAAGATATGAAGAGGCTGTCTCAAAACTCACTTGGGACAGCCTCTTTTTCAAGAAGTGATTTCCGGGCATCATAGGTTACTTGCCCAAGTATTATTGGATACTTTGCCATTTAATATTGGATACTTGGGTATTTATTATTGGATACTGTAAACGGGAATACTCCAACATAAAAAAGAGGCAACCTTGACATAAACTCAAGATTACCTCTTATAAGAACGAGAAATTTTGTTTTTATTCTCTTTATTTCAAGCTATTGATATAGTTCAACATCGTATTGGCATTAGCCTTGATTTTCTTCTGAGTGGCATTGGTGTCCGAAAGCAACGGAATCAGCTTCTCCAAATACTTTTTGGCTTCAGCAAATTCAGCTTTAGCCTTGTCCAAATCAGTCTGCACCAAAGCGGCACCTTGCGTATAATACAAAGAAGAAATAGCATTCAGGGCATTCAAGTTCTCGGGTTGAATTGTCACTGCCTGCTTGAAAGCAGCTTCGGCCGCATCAGTTTTCTTGGCACGCTGAGCCAAGATACCTTGGTTCACGTAATAAGTAGCATACATGCTAACCAGTTTCTTGTCACCCGGTACAGCCTCTACGGCAGCTTTCAATGTAGCAACGTATTCATCATTCTTCTTCAAATCCTTCAATGCGCCAGCTTTTCCGATGTATGCGTTGGTCAGGTTGTACTTCTTCTGGATGGCGATGTCGAAATACTTCACAGCGTCTTCCGACTTCTTTATCTTATCAGCGCAAAGACCGCAATTGAATGCGATGACAGAGTCCTGATTGTTAGTCTGGTTCAGATAAGAACTAAAGTTGTTGTAAGCGGTCTGGTAATCCTTGGCTTCCAAAGCCGCAATTCCATCGTTTCTCAACTTACCCAAGTCTGCTTCCTGAGCGAAAAAGTTAGTGGCTGCACAACAAAGTGCAAGAGATAAAATCAATTTTTTCATATTGCTTTAATGTTTTTAAAAATATTCCCAAAAATAATGGTCTGTTCTCTAAGTAGCAAACCATTTTTACTTTTTTTGAACTTCACCACTAAAATGTAACATGTATTAGCGGTTTGACACCTAAAAAACTCCGGTTATCTTCACAGACCACCGGAGTCAAATCAATTGTATAAATACAAAGTTAGCATAATGTCAATCCAATTTATGAATGACCAAGCCCGAGCGGAGTTTCGGCTCGAACCAAGTCGTCTTGGGTGGCATGATGTTGCCCGTGTCCGCAATGTCCATCAGCTGTTTCATACTGACGGGATAGAGTGCCAGAGCTACTTTCATCTCGCCGCTATCTACCCGGCGTTTCAACTCGCCTAGGCCACGGATGCCTCCCACGAAGTCGATGCGCTTGTCCGAACGCAGGTCTTTGATGCCCAATATCTCATCCAAAATCAGATTAGAAGAGATAGTCACGTCCAGCACGCCGATGGGATCAGCATCGTCATACGTGCCCGCCTTGGCCGTCAAGCTATACCAACGTCCGTCCAAGTAGAGGGAGAAATTGTGCAGGCGAGCAGGTTTGTAAATCTCCGTGCCTTTGTCTTCCACGTCGAAATGACGAGCCATGGCTTCCAAGAATTGGGCGGGAGTCAATCCGTTGAGGTCTTTCACTACCCGGTTGTAATCGATGATGGTCAACTGGTTGGCGGGGAAGCATACAGCCATGAAGTAATTGTACTCCTCGTCACCCCGATGCTTGGGGTTCTGCTTCGCCTTCTCGGCACCCACCAGAGCCGCGGCGGCACTCCGGTGATGTCCGTCGGCAATATAGAGTGCAGGCATTTTGGCAAATTCACGAGTTACCAACGCAATGTCTTCCGGTTGGTCGACAATCCAAAATGTATGTCCGAATCCGTCACCGGGCGCAATAAAGTCATACACGGGCGTTTGAGCCGTATAACGGGCTATCAAGGCATCGAGCGTCTTGTTGTCGGGGTAGGCGAAGAACACCGGCTCGATGTTGGCGTTGCACACGCGCACATGCTTCATACGGTCTTCCTCCTTGTCGCGGCGAGTCAATTCGTGCTTCTTGATGACACCGTTCATATAGTCGGGCACATAAGCACCTACCACCAATCCGTACTGCGTCTTGCCGTTCATCGTCTGCGCATAGATGTAGTAGCACTCCTCTTTGTCCTGCACCAGCCAACCTTTTTCCTGGAACTTTTGGAAATTCTCGGCAGCTTTCTGATAGACGCGCGGGTCGTGCTCGTCGGTTCCTACGGGAAAGTCTATTTCCGGCTTGATGATGTGGTAGAGGGACATCTCATTGCCCTCTGCCTCGGCACGCGCCTCCTCAGAATTCAGCACATCATACGGGCGGGAAACGACTTTCTCCACCAAGTCTTGTGGCGGACGTAAGCCTCTAAATGGTTTAATTGTTGCCATTTTATAAATCATTTTTTGTTCACACGGAATTTCTCGCACCCATCCTTCAGGAAGCCCACAATCTGCTTGGCGGCAGCTATGCCGGCGTTGATGTTGGCTTCGGCGGTTTGCGCACCCATCTTCTTCGGCGTGGAGAAATAACGGCCGGGGAACTTGGAGGCGAATGTCTCGTTGGCGGCTGGCATAATGTCCGTCATATACTTCAAGTCCGTGCGCTCTTCCATCAACTCAATCAGCTCCGTTTCGTTGATGACCTCCTTGCGGGCGGTGTTCACCAGCAAACCACCCTTTGGCATCCGCGACACCAAAGCGCGGCCAATGGAGTTCTTGGTCTCGGCGGTGGCGGGGATGTGGAGCGAAACGACATCGCACGTAGCGTACAGTTCCTCGGCACTATCCACGGCCTTCACGCCATCGGCTTCAATGGCTTCCTTGGGGCAGAAAGCATCATAGGCATAGATGTCCATTCCGAAGCCCTTGGCAATGCGCGCCACGTTGCGTCCTACGTTACCAAATGCGTGGATACCCAACTTCTTGCCTTTCAGCTCCGTGCCCGAAGTGCCGTTATACATATTACGCACGGCCATCACCATCAGCCCGAAAGCCAATTCGGCCACAGCGTTGGAGTTTTGTCCGGGCGTATTCATCACGCATACACCGTGAGCCGTGGCGGCTTCCAGGTCTACGTTGTCATAACCCGCACCGGCACGCACGACAATCTTCAGTTGCTTGGCCGCATCCAGCACCTCGGCGTCTATCACATCGCTACGGATGATGAGGGCATCGGCATCGGCCACAGCCTCCAGCAATTTGGCTTTCTCGCCATATGTCTCCAGCAAGGCAAGTTCGTAACCTGCCGCTTCTATCTCTTTACGAATGCCGTCCACCGCCACTTTGGCGAACGGCTTATCGGTTGCTACTAATATTTTCATAATTTGATTTATTAGTTAAATGATAATTTATCTGTTAAATTAAGAATGAAGAATGATGAATGAAGAATTAGTTTAGTGAAGAAGGTTGCAAAACTCTCCTCCTTCCGGAAGGAGGAGTCCCCGTAGGGGGAGGTGGTAGGAGAAGCATACCGCGTAAGCGACTCCTATTTATTATTATATGAATAGGTCGAACCATTCTTTTCCTACCACCCCGCCCGTTGGGCACCCCTCCTTCCGGAAGGAGGGGAGTTGATTACTAAAATTCTTAGTTCTTCATTCTTAATTCCTCATTAAAGTGCGCTTGCGCACACATAAATTCCCATTTAATGAAGTTTCTCAAACTCCTGCATACAGTCTATCAGCGCTTTTACGCTCTCAACGGGCAAGGCGTTGTAGCACGACGCACGGAAGCCGCCTACCGAGCGGTGTCCCTTGATGCCTACCATACCACGCTCTGTCGCAAAATTCAGGAAATCAGCCTCCAACTCCTTGTATTCGGGAGCCATAACAAAGCAAATGTTCATACGCGAGCGATCTTCCTTCTCCGTCACCGTACCTACAAACAGCTTGTTGCGGTCAATCTCGGAGTAGAGCATATCGGCACGCTCGATGGCGCGGCGCTCCATCTCCGTCACACCGCCTTGTGCCTTAATCCAGCGCAGGGTTTGCAGGGCAGCATAGATGGGCACAACGGGAGGCGTGTTGAACATCGAACCACCGTCAATGTGCGTCTGATAGTTGAGCATCGTTGGGATATAGCGCGAAACCTTGCCTACAGCATCGTTCTTCACGATGACGAAAGTCACACCGGCGGGAGCCAAGTTCTTCTGAGCGCCACCATATATACATATATATTTAGAAACATCTACCGGACGAGAGAAAATGTCCGATGACATATCGCCCACCAAAGGCACATTGACATCGGGATCCGTCCGCAATTCCGTTCCGAAGATGGTGTTGTTGGTCGTAATGTGCAGATAGTCCACGTCAGCGGGCACGGTGTAATTCTTCGGGATGAACGAATAGTTGGCATCGGCGGAAGAAGCCACCTCTACCACTTCGCCAAATCCCTTGGCTTCTTTCATGGCTTTCTTGGCCCACGTACCGGTATTGAGGTAAGCGGCTTTCTTTTCGAGGAAATTATAGGGAACCATACAGAACTCCATACTGGCGCCACCACCCAGGAACAAGACCGAATATCCGTCAGGGATATTGAGTAATTCCTTGAACAAAGCTACGGCTTCGTCCACTACGGGTTTGAAGTCTTTGGCACGATGGCTTATTTCCATCAGAGACAAGCCGGAACCATTGAAATCGAGAATGGCCTTCGCTGTATTTTCAATCACTTCACGTGGAAGAATAGAAGGTCCTGCATTGAAATTGTGCTTTTTCATTTGTAAATATGTTTTCGTTAGACAATGAGTTATTTCCGTCTTTAGACAAGGCGAAAATAATGATTTATTTCCGTAAATCAAATCTTTTGCTACAAAATTTCCTATTTTTACTGCAAATGCTTACTATTTTTCGCTTTCAGGCAAAACGGAACCACATTTTTGTAACATAGACTTAGCAAACAGGACTAACAAGCAATATCAAAATGAAAGAAGCAGATCGCACAATCAATCTATCCTTAGTATTGTTCACGAACAAAATGTAAGCAGCCACCTCCTTTACATTCATTTTGCCTCTTCCACCAACGTCTTAATCCCCTTTATCTTCTCTCCTTGCACCAATGACAAAAGTTGGCGAACTTTACCACGCTTCACCGCTACAAAAACGTTGTGTTCCTTTACATCAATACGTCCGATGTCCTCGCCCGACAATCCGCCCTTCTTGCACAAGAAGCCCACAATGTCCACCTTGTTCAACTTGTCCTTCTTACCTTTTCCTATATAGAGGGTCACCCAACGGGGTTTTATGGGCTTGGGTGTTTCCTCCGGCAATGAAAACTCGAGGGTGTCAGAAGGCAAATAGGCGGGAAGTTGCTCTTCGGGATGGAGTATCAGATACGAAGTTCCCGAAGCGTTCCATCGGGCGGTACGTCCGTTGCGATGAGTGAAAGCCTCTTCGTTGACGGGCAGATGATAGTGCACCACGTGGTCGATGCCTGGTATGTCCAGCCCGCGCGAAGCCAGGTCGGTGGACACCAGCACGGGGCAACTCCCATTGCGGAATTTATACAGGGCACGCTCCCTGTCAAGCTGCTCCATGCCTCCGTGGAAAGCATCGCAAGGAAACTTGCGGGACTTCAGGTAATCCACTACTCGCTCCACACTTTCTCGGTAATTCACAAACACCAACGTACTGCCCTCGCCCAACGTGCAAAGCAGGCGATAGAGCGTATCGAGCTTGTCCTTCTCCAGCGAATGAACCACACGCAAATCCAACCGCTCCGACAAATCTCCTTCACCGAGGAAATCGAGCTTCTTCAGATGCTCCATCTCGACAAACAAGGGTATCTCTTCGATATCCGTTGCGGAAAGGAGAACTCGGCGGGACAAAGCAGGCAACTCCGCGAGGACTTGCGCCATCTCTTCCTGAAAGCCAAACTCCAAGCACTTGTCGAACTCATCAATGACGAGTGTGCGAATCGCCTTTACCTCAAAATTCTCTTTCCGCAGATGGTCGTTCATACGTCCGGGCGTGCCGACTATCACTTGGGGTTTCAAGCTACGCATCACGCGGTGTTCGTCCATGGCAGGACGCCCGCCATAACAACTCATCACGCGCAACGGCGTATTCATAGCCTTGAACACGCCCTCTATCTGCAACGCCAATTCGCGCGAAGGCACCAACACCACGGCTTGCGGCGCGTCCACTTCCGGCGAAAGGCTTTGCACCAGCGGCAAGAGGAAAGCCAGTGTCTTTCCCGACCCGGTGGGCGAAAGCACCACCAAATTCCTGTTCTCGGCATACGCCTTTCCTACAGCTTCCTGCATAGGGTTGAGCCGTTCTATTTTCAAGTTTGCAAGTATAGTGGTTGTATCCATTGTATATTATCCTATTTATTTATGCAAACATACGGATTTTGCGAAAAAATGGCTAATATTTTATCCGAAAATAATCCAGTAACACTTTATACCGGTCTTGGGCGGTGAAGCATGTGTCGGTAAGATAACCATTGACTCGGCCCCATTCATTTAGGCCACGATAATAAAACATTTTCAGGTCATCCGTGATGATGAAAGGCACTTGTCCGTTTGCCAGACATTCTTTGAACATCAGCAATCGACCCACGCGCCCGTTGCCGTCCTGAAAGGGATGTATGCGTTCAAAACGGACATGGAAATCAAGTATGTCAGTGAAAGATTTTTGTTTCCGGGCATTGTAGGCAGAAATAAGTTCTTTCATTTGCGTATGTACCTGCTCCGGAGGACATGTCTCATGACCGCCTACCTCATTGGGAAGTCTTTTATAATCTCCCACGGCAAACCAGTCTTTACAGCTATCAGAGGTACCCGCCTTTAACATAAGGTGTAATTGCCTGATAAAACTTTCCGTAACTTTTGCTTCCACATGGTCAATCACATAATCCATACAGCGGAAGTGGTTAACCGCCTCCACAATATCGTCTACGTTTACAGCCTCGTCCGCTATGCCGACCGTGTTGGTTTCGAAAATATAACGGGTTTGTTCGTGCGTCAGCCTGCTTCCTTCCATATGGTTTGAGTTATAAGTAAGGTCTATCTGCGTTCGATGGTAAATACCTCCTTTGAGCTTCATACCCTTTTCCTCGCGAAGCGTACGAAGCAATGGAGAGACTTCCGCCTTTGGGACGTTTTTACGTTTCGGCAACGTGGCTTCAGCGGGGATATTCCATACCTTGCCCATAAGGAAAGCTCCGTCAATCTTCCCTTTCGCGCAATAATTGCGTGCCGTGCGCTCCGATATGCCATACTTTTGAGCGAATTGTAATGCTGAAATATATTCCGTTATCATATTATCGGCAAAATTTCTCCTTAGTTTGGCAACAAATATAGCCTTTTTTGCCGACAACGGCAAGGAAACGGAAACAGTTTCTTATTCTATGCCCGATAGCATTTGTGCTAAAATTCATTTTCAAGTTAGTACATCCCCAAGTAGACCTGTCGGTAACCACCGTATATTTGCTTTGTCCGGCCATCACCATTGGGGTAGGCCTGCTGCTCTATTATGCATTGAAAAGATGGTTCCCGGTATTTGCGGCATTGATTAACGAAGGACGATAAAGGTACATAGGTTAACAGGCAGTCCTCCCAAGGGAGGATTGCAGTCCTTCCACAGGAGGACTACAGTACTTCCATAGGAGGACTGCAATCATTCCTTAGGAAGGACTGAACAAAAGCATAGGATTTGGAGGGGAAATCACACTACTTCACATAGGCTTTCCTCAACACCTCTTTCACATCCTCTATTACGCCCATCGGCACATTCGAGTCCTTGATGCGCAAAGACGCGGTCATATCCCGCTTCCCTGCCCTAAAGGCTTCGGCTTCCTGACGCAAACTTTTCAAATTTACTTCCGGAAGAGCCTTCCGGCTTCCATCGGAGGAGAACAAGATGACTTCTACGGGTAAAAGCGTAAGCGAATCAGCCTCAAACAGATGTTTCACATACTTGCGGGGAGTCTTGACATTGACCAAGACCGGGATTGCGGCATCCACCTCCCGATGAAGCCCGTCATACACTTCCTTTACCGCTTCCAAACAAGCGCTTAGGGCTTCCGCGGAAGAGCCTCGGTCGTAACGGAATTGCACAACCGGACGGAAAGGTTGTCCAGCCTGTTGTTTCTCCCGATAGTCCCGACGCAGGATTTCACCCAACTCCGCACGGATAAAATCCACACGCCGACTTAAATCCTCCGTTTTCGGCCCCAGAACATCGTCCACCATAACCCGGTTCTGATAGTTGATGAAAAGCATATGCGTCTCTTTCTCGGCTATCGGGTCGGCGGGTCCTCCCCCTTCTTCGTATTTTCGGGCGAAATACCGCTCCAACCATTCGCGCCTGTCCCCCGTTACGGAGTCCTGGCGTCCACTTACTTGCGGCCTTTCCCAAGCGGAAGCCGCCATTCTTACTTCCGGACGCGCGAACGCATAGAGCGTGCCCGTCACCACCGGCACGAAGAGCAAAAGCTTCAAGCGTGCCAGCCCACTGGTTCTTTTCTTTAACATCATAAAGATACGTTTTTTAAGTTTGCTTTGGCCGAACCCGCTGGCCATAGAGTAGAGCCTTGTGCCAACGGTTCGTTCCACGAGCAATAGTTGATATTGAGTTGCATCGATGCCTTCAGAAAGTACGCCCTTGTCCGCCTCGTATTCGTGAACCGCACGCAGTTCGCGCATCAACATCCATACGGCGGGATTGAACCAATGGAGCACCAAGACCGCCTCCATCCAGAGTAAATCCCACGTGTGGCGATAGCGCACGTGCATCCGTTCGTGAAGCAAAATCGCCTCCCGATGGCGCTCATAATCCTCCTCGGAGAGCACGATGGTTCGCCCCCAACTAAACGAGACATTCCGTTGCGGACATATCGCCAAATTATATTCCCGACATTTCCGGCGGACAGGGCATCGCTTGACCAACCTCCACATCTGCCAGAAAGAAAACAAGAAAAAACCTGCCACCAACAACACCCCGCAAAGATAGAGCGTCATAACGAAGCCGATGACTTTCCTTCCGCCGAACAACATACTATGCACAGGGAGAACAGAAGCATCTTCACGGGACACGAACTCCACTTCTCCACCCCGTCGTGCTTCCTCCTGGGAAGGTTCTTCCGCCAGCCACGTCTCTACCATAGAAACGGGTTGTTGCCAAGCTCCGCCTTGCGCTATCTCCAAACGCACGTTTGACAACACCAGACAAAGCATCGTCCCGCCAAGCAACAATATGCGGTTAGTGCGAAACAAAGTGTCGCTCCGAAAGCAAAACCTGTACAGCGCATAGAACAGCGTCAGGCAAAGCGTGGATTTGAGCAAATAAAACAAAAACGCACCCATAGCCCCTTACTCTTTCCGTTTATTTTCAATACGTGCTATCAACGCCTTCAACTCGTCCAACGGCATACCTTCTTCTTCCACAAATGCTGACACCACGTTGAGAAACGAATTATCATAATAACGGGAAACCACGTCACGCAAAGCCGAACGCTTATACTCATCGGACGACAGAAGGGGATAATATTGGTATGTATTTCCATAAGCTCGATAGCCTACAAAGCCTTTCTCTTCCAAACCACGTACCAAAGTAGAAATGGTGTTATAGTGAGGCTTGGGCTCGGCATAGAATGCCAACAACTCGCGGACGAACATTGGGCCATGTTCCCAAAACATCCGCATGATTTCTTCTTCTTTGGCAGTCAGTCTTTTCATAAAATCCAATTCTTACAATAAACATCTGCCGCAAAGATAGACATTATTTTCAAACAAACAACTAATAAAGGCAGTTATTCAACTAAAACAATAAGTAGATTAACTATTTTTATCCGTAGATACAAAAAACCGCCGGATGACACTATGTCAGCCGACGGTAAAACTTGAATGATAAACTTATTAAAAACAGCTCTATCTTAATCTAATTTCAGCACTGCCAAGAACGCTTTTTGCGGCACCTCCACGTTGCCAATCTGCTTCATACGCTTCTTGCCTCGCTTCTGCTTCTCCAGCAACTTGCGCTTGCGGCTCACGTCGCCTCCGTAACACTTGGCGGTAACGTCCTTGCGCACGGCCTTGATGGTTTCGCGGGCAATGATTTTAGCACCGATGGCGGCCTGTATAGCTATCTCGAACTGCTGACGGGGAATCAGCTCCTTCAGTTTCTCGCACATACGGCGTCCCAGATCGTAAGCGTTGTCGAAGTGCGTCAACGTAGAGAGAGCATCCACCGGCTCCCCATTAAGCAGGATGTCCAGCTTAATCAACTTGGAGGGACGGAAACCGTTGGGATGATAGTCGAAAGAGGCATAACCCTTGGAAATGCTCTTCAGCTTGTCGTAAAAGTCTATCACGATTTCGCCCAATGGCATGTCGTAGTAGATTTCCACGCGGTTGCCGGAGATGTATTCTTGCTTCACCAGTTCACCCCGCTTGCCCAGACAAAGGGTCATGATGGGGCCGATGTAATCCGTGGTGGTGATGACCGAAGCGCGGATGTAAGGCTCTTCGATGTGGTCTATCATCGTGATGTCGGGCATGGAGCCGGGGTTGTGCACCTCGATGACATGGCCTTGCTTGTCGTAGACATTGTAGGACACGTTGGGCACAGTGGTGATGACGTTCATGTCGAACTCGCGATCCAAGCGTTCCTGCACAATTTCCATATGGAGCAATCCCAAGAAACCGCACCGGAAACCGAAGCCCAACGCCAACGAAGATTCGGGTTGGAAGGTCAGCGAAGCATCGTTCAGCTGAAGTTTTTCCAGTGACGAGCGTAAGTCCTCGAAATCTTCCGCCTCGATGGGGTACACACCCGCAAAAACCATCGGCTTCACTTCCTCAAAGCCCGCTATGGCCTCCTTGCACGGACGGGCGATGTGCGTAATGGTGTCGCCCACTTTCACCTCGCGCGAGGTCTTGATGCCGGAAATGATGTAGCCCACATCGCCCGTACGGAGTTCGGAACGCGGCACCATATCCATCTTAAGCACGCCTATCTCGTCGGCATCGTACTCCTTGCCGGTATTGAAGAACTTCACTTTGTCACCCGTGCGGATGACACCGTTTTCTATCTTGAAGTAAGCGATGATGCCCCGGAAGGAATTGAACACAGAGTCGAAGATAAGTGCTTGGAGCGGGGCTTCCTCATCGCCCGTGGGACAAGGAATGCGCTCGATGACGGCATTCAGGATTTCCTCCACGCCCATACCCGTCTTACCGCTGGCACGTATGATTTCCTCGTGCTTGCAGCCCAAAAGCTCTACGATTTCGTCCTCCACCTCTTCGGGCATGGCGTTCACCATATCGCACTTGTTCACCACGGGGATGATTTCCAAGTCGTGCTCAATGGCCATATAGAGGTTTGAGATGGTCTGCGCCTGCACGCCTTGCGTAGCGTCCACAATGAGCAATGCCCCTTCGCACGCGGCGATGGAGCGTGACACCTCGTAGGAAAAATCCACATGCCCCGGCGTGTCGATGAGGTTCAAGATGTATTTCTCACCCTTGTAAGTGTACTCCATCTGAATGGCATGGCTCTTGATGGTAATGCCTCGCTCACGCTCCAAGTCCATATCATCCAGCATCTGGCCTTCGGTGATTTGTATGGTTTTCGTAAATTCCAGCAAGCGGTCGGCCAAGGTCGATTTGCCGTGGTCGATGTGCGCTATAATGCAAAAGTTGCGTATATGTTTCATCAGTCAGAAGTAATATATAAATGAAAGCGGGCACAAAGTTACAAAAAATCCGCCCAAGAATGAAACTTTGAAATAAATTCATTAACTTCACCCCCAAAAACATTATTTATAATTATAGATAAAGGAAATCCATGAGAATTCATTCGATACTCGACACCGATTTATACAAGTTTACCACTTCGTATGCCTACATCAAGCTGTTTCCTTACGCACAAGGAACTTTCGTTTTTACCGACCGTGACCAAACCGAATATTCCAATGAGTTCTTGGCCGAACTGAAAACGGCCATCGACCACATGCGCCGGATTGCCCTCACGGGGGACGAACTGGAGTATATGACGCAAAGTTGCCGCTTCCTGCCCCGCGTGTATTGGGAGTGGTTGTCTTCTTTCCGTTTCCAACCGGAAAAGGTGCACATCTATTTGGACGAGTCGCGGCACCTGCATATGGAAGTAACGGATTATATGTATAAGGTAACGCTCTACGAAGTGCCGTTATTGGCCATTGTGTCCGAGGTGAAGAACCAAGTCCTGGGCAACACGCCCGACCTGAACGTCGTGACCTCCCGCTTGGTGGACAAAGTGGCGTTGTCCAACCGCAACCGGATGCCCTTCTCGGAGTTCGGCACACGCCGCCGTTTCTCCTTCGAGGTACACGACACAGTCATCGCTTACCTGAAACAACACGCCCAGTATTGCACAGGCACGTCCAATTGTTACTTTGCCATGAAGTACGGTATGCGCCCTATGGGAACCCACCCGCACGAGTGGTTTATGTTCCACGGAGCGCAATTCGGCTACAAGCACGCCAACTATATGGCGCTGGAGAATTGGGTGAACGTGTATGATGGAGACTTGGGCACGGCTCTGTCCGACACATACACCACCGACGCTTTCCTTAGTAACCTCAGCCGGAAACAGGCCAAACTGTTCGACGGGGTACGGTGCGACTCGGGCGATGAATTCGACTTCACCGACAAGCTCATTGCACGCTATCAGGAATTCGGCATCGACCCCACGACCAAGACCATCATATTCAGCAACGCACTGGACTTTGACAAAGCCTTGGAAATCTTCCGCTTCTGCCAAGGCCGCATCCGGTGTGCCTTTGGCATCGGCACCAACCTGACCAACGACACGGGCTTCCGTCCTTCCAACATCGTGATGAAATTGTCCCGTTGCAGGATGAACGCCAACCAAGAATGGCGCGAATGCGTGAAACTCTCCGATGACGAAGGCAAACACCTAGGCAGCAACGCCGAAGTGCAGGCCTGCCTCTATGAATTACAAATTTAATTGTATAAATGGGAATTTAACTGTGTGCTTATTTTTCAGCCGCAGATGACACGGATGACGCAGATTTTATATTTTTTCTCTGCCAATGACAAGGATATGGGCGAAGCCCCTTAAAAAATCCGTGTTATCAGCGTTATCTGCGGATGAAAAATCAGACAACACTCAGCCTGATAAATTGTCATTAACAAATGCATTACGATTTCAAAAAGCAAATACGGAGTTTTGGCTATGCATGGAAAGGCATCCGGTGCGTAGTGGGAAAGGAACAGAATCTTAGCTTTCACCTCATCGCCACCGTGTGTGTAGTGATGGCGGGATTTTACTTCGGCCTGACCCGCATGGAGTGGATAGCTGTCTTGCTCTGCATCGGAATGGTGATAGCGGCCGAACTGTTCAATAGCGCGGTGGAACGCATCGTCGACCTCGTGTCTCCCCAACGCCAGCCTTTGGCCGGACAGATAAAAGACATCGCCGCCGGAGCGGTGTTGGTATGCGCTCTGACGGCGATTGTTATAGGATTGATTATCTTCATACCCTATCTGACCCGCTTTCTTTTATAATAAATCCGGGTGACAAATACATACATCAGCAAGGCCAAGGCCAAAGTGCCCTCCATCAAGGCGGCCGCATCAATCAGCATAGGGCTTGCCGTTTCCATATAACAGGCGGTCCATACTCCCGCCAAGAATCCGAAATCCACCGCAAGGTTGAAGGTCATATTACCCGTAGCCCGCTGGCAATGATGCGACAGTTTGACAAACATCTTGACCACCATCGGGGTAAGTGCCGGAATCGGAAGCAAGGGCAACACCCATACAAAACTGTCCACACCGACCCGCTCCATCAGGGAGACTCCTCCGACGCCCAATGCATAAGCCAGTATAGCCATATTGAGAGCAGGCACCCACGCACGGGGAAGCCAAAAACGGTCTGCACTGCACAGGCTCACCCCGATAGGCGCACGGAAGGATACATAAACCAACGCCGCCAACACGAGTGCCAAGCCTCCGCAGGCCGCGGACAGATAGGTGAGGTACGTAAGGGAATAATGAGACCACATCCACACGCCAGCCACCATACCAGCCACCATACCGATGCGCCCGCAACTGGCAAAAAGCATATTGCCCGATGTGCGGTGGCCGGACAAAGTGATGTCGATGCTGATGGTAGTACCTGCACCAATGGCCAATGCCAGACACACGCCTTGCAACAACGCCACCCACACATACCACGCCTCACGAATGTAGGTAGCCGTGGCCATGGTAAGCCCGATGCCGGCAAGTGCCCACAGCAATACGTGCTTCCGCCTGAATGTGTCGGCCAAGTAAGCATGGAAAGGCCCCGCCAACAGTCCGCCCAGAAGGAAAAAAGGAATGACACGAACCACGACCTCCGCCTTGACCAAAGGCAGTGCGCCTATGACCATGAACACTGATGCGTATAACAAGAAGTTGACGACACACATCAGGGAGAGTCCCTTCGTCCACATACTGTCAATATTGTTCTTTCTCATTCGGGAAGTCCAAGTTCTTCACATCCGAGATGTAACGGCTGATGGCATCCGTCATCACCGTATGCAGGTCGGCATAGCGGCGCAAGAAACGGGGACGGAAACCGTTGTTCATGCCCAACATATCCTGTACGACCAACACCTGCCCGTCTACATCACCGCCGGCACCGATGCCAATCACGGGAATCTGAAGCTCGTGGGACACTTTTCCGGCCAATGCGGCGGGAATCTTCTCCAACACCAGTCCGAAACATCCGGCTTCTTCCAACAAATGCGCGTCACGCACCAACTTCTCGGCTTCTGCATCATCCTTCGCGCGCACGGTGTAAGTACCATATTTGTTGATGCTCTGAGGCATCAATCCCAAATGTCCCATCACGGGAATGCCTGCATTCACAATGCGCTTCACCGTACCAATGATTTCCTCGCCACCTTCAATCTTCAAGGCGTCGGCATGGCTTTCCTTCATAATGCGGATAGCCGAAGTCACACCTTCCAACTCATTTCCTTGGTAAGAACCAAAAGGCATATCCACCACCACCATTGCACGCTTTACGCCACGCACTACGGACTTGGCGTGATAAATCATCTGGTCAAGCGTTATAGGCAAAGTAGTCACGTTGCCGGCCATAACGTTCGAGGCGGAATCGCCCACCAGAATCACATCCATCCCGGCACCATCCACAATCTGCGCCATGGTGTAATCGTACGAAGTTAACATGGAAATCTTTTCGCCTCTCTCCTTCATCTCGAAGAGGCGATGAGTCGTCACTTTACGAGTGTCGTCTGAAATATATCCAGCCATTGCAATATAAAATTTAAAAATTCGGGCGCAAAGTTACATTTTTTTCTTATACATTGTTCACTTGGCACATTTTATCGTAGGTGAATCCCCTGAAATCGGCAATCACTCTATGACATAACGGTGCAATGTCCTCCGCTCGGTTGGTCGTGGAAAGCCCAATGACTGTAGCTCCCGAAGCCATACCCGCCTTCAGGCCGTTGAAGGAATCCTCAAAGACGTAGGTCGTGTCCGGTGTCGTACCCAATACTTCCATCCCCAACAGGAAACAATCGGGAGCGGGCTTGGAAGCCGTGAACATCTCCGCCGTCAGGATACGGTCGAACATCGTACGGAGTTCGGGCCGGGCACGATAGACGGCCTCCATTTTCTGCCGGTTGGAGCTGGTCACCACGGCCGTCTTGACTCCATGCGCACGCAAATCGGTTATGAACTCCAAGAATCCGGGGATGAACTCGTAGGACATCTCTTCCTCAAAGCAGTTGAGTGCCCCGGTGATTTCTTCCTGTTCCTTTTCCTTGCCTTGGAAGAACATTTCGTAGATGTGCGCCAAGGTTTGTCCCTTGATAAGTCCTTCCAAATCATTCCGTCCCAAGTATTCCATTCCTATCCGGTGCCAAAAGCGGCTGTACTGTGTCTCGGTGTCTACCACCACGCCGTCAAAATCAAAAAGCACGGCCTTATTCTCTTTCTTCTCCATAATTAAATGACAATATTTATCGGGCTGCGCTATGTGGGCAAATTATTCATCCGCAGATGAAAAATGAACACACAGCTAAATTCCCATTTCTCCGCGCAAAGTTCAGAAAAGTTTAGCAATGTTGCAAATGGGAGGTGTGAACTTCTCATTAAATCATGACAGGTTTGTTTTGTACTGCGCTCAGTTTGCATTACCTTTGTATTCAAAAGCAAAAATACCTATGGCGATTAGTAAGAACAAAATAAAGTATATCCGCTCATTGGAGTTGAAGAAGAACCGCAAGGCGGAACATGTATTCCTGGCGGAAGGTCCCAAACTGGTAGGCGACTTGTTGGGGCATTTCCCGTGCCGCTTCTTGGCGGGAACCGCCGAATGGCTTTCGTCCGTCCCGGCTGTTCAGGCTGAGGAAGTGACGGAGGTCACGGAGGAGGAACTGGCACGCGTTAGCCTGCTTAAGACCCCCCAACAAGTATTGGCCGTGTTCGAGCAACGGGATGAAGTCATCAATCCCGCTATCCTCTCCCACTCTCTTTGCCTGGCCTTGGACGGCGTGCAAGACCCCGGCAACTTGGGAACCATCGTCCGGCTGGCCGACTGGTTCGGCATCGAACACATCTTTTGCTCGCCCGACACCGTGGATGTCTACAATCCCAAGGCCATACAAGCCACTATGGGAGGCATAGCCCGCGTGAGGTTGCACTACACGTCCCTTACCAGACTGATAACAGATTTGGACAAAGGCATCCCCGTGTACGGCACGTTTCTCGACGGGAAAGATATGTACACACAGCCTTTGTCGGCCAACGGCCTGATTGTGATGGGCAACGAAGGAAAAGGAGTCAGTGCGGAAGTAAGCGCACTCATCAACCGCAGGCTCTACATCCCCAATTATCCCGCGGGACGCGACACGTCCGAGTCGCTCAACGTGGCCATCGCTACCGCAATTGTGTGTGCCGAGTTCCGCCGACAGGCTTCATACCGATGAAATCAAAAGGATAGCATAAATAAGGAGTAAGGGTAGGAAGCAAGGCCAAGACTTCCTGCGGGACTTCTTCCAGCAGGACCGGGGCATCGAACAGCCTGTCATCGACCCGCACGCCCGCTGGCACCAAGACAATGACTCCGGGCAGCCACTCGGTATTCTCCACTTCTTCGGTCATAGGGAACAAGCGGGCAATCTGCCCTCCGCCGCGCATCTCTACCACATATCGCTTCAAGAAGCCACGTCCGGGCAGACAGACGTAATGGGAGGCGAAACGTTTCATCTCACTCGTCTACCTTACGGAGTTTGACGTTCTGTTTCAAACGGGTGGCCGGCTGCGGAGCATTAACTTGTCGTTTGCGGGGTTCCGTCCCCTTTTTGCGTGTCTGCTCTTGAGTTCCTTGCGAACGGCGCATTTCCGAAGGACTAAGACGGCGCGGTTCTTCCTTTTTCGGTTCTTCCACCGCTTCTGTCTTGACGGGCTTTGCCTGTTGTTCCACCTCTTTAGACTTATCTTTGGCGAGGGTGTCGGTCGCCAACGAATCCTGTGCCAACGCCAACGAGTCTACGCCACGGGCGTGATAACGCATCAACGAAATGCCATCCAGCACAAGCGGCCCTACACTGTCCGGACGAGGATAATAAACAAAGCCGCTCACCTCCTTGATGTCGCCCAACGTGTCGCTCGTCAGCGTCAACATCTGCCGACCTTCCTCACGCACCTGCACATAGTCGCCTATCACGCTATCGTTGGCAAAACGCATCTGCAACGCCATAACCGGAGCGTGCAGGCTGTCGCACGTGTCAGCAGCCGCAAAAGTAAAACGGATACTCCAACGCAACGTGTCACGCGCCTTGAAGTTGGAGTCGGAAGGGAAAGTAAAAGTGACGCGGTTGTCCATCGCCATACCGGACAGCTGATAAATGGGCTGCCACGCCCAAATGTCCACACTATCCCCCGCAAGGGAAGTCAAAGGCTTGTGCTCGCGCAGAGCCACCAGCCATTCTACATTCGATTCTTCCGCACGCAGGCGGTCGGTCACTTTTCGATAGATTTCGCCCAACACATCCGGATGGCGCGAAAACCACACCATAGAGGAATCAAACTGGGCTTCGGTGATGCCATGCTTCTGGTAAACATAGTCCACGTAGAGCACCCGCTTGTAGTTCTCACTCCGCTCCATTTGTTCGCCCATAGCCTTGGCTATGTGGTAATCGTACAGCACGTTTTCCATCACGGCATCACTCAACACCGTGTCGGGCCGCTCCACGTCACAGGCCGCCAATGCGCCTATCAATGCCCCAAGGAATCCTATCCGCCAACGCCCGAACGCTTTCATACCTTTTTCTTGGTTACAGAATGGTAAGCCTCGCTCAACTCCTTGTTGTAGAACAGCAGCAGGGCGATGAACCCGCAACTGATGGCCGCGTCGGCAAAATTGAAAATGGGGCTGAAGAAGATAAAACGCTCCCCGCCTACCCACGGCATCCAGTCGGGCCAATACGTATCAATTATGGGGAAGTAGAACATATCTACCACCTTCCCGTAAAACAAAGGCGCGTATCCACCGCCTTCGGGTAAGAACGAGGCCAACTGATAAGTAGTGCTTTCGTTGAACAACACCCCGTAGAACACACTGTCGATAATGTTGCCCATAGCCCCGGCTATAATGAGGGAAACGCACACCAGGAAACCCGTCTTCAGGTTCTGGCGGACAAACTTGCACAAGAGCCATATCATCACCGCCACCGCCACAATGCGGAAAGAGGTCAGGAAGAATTTCCCCATAATCTCCATGCCAAAAGCCATGCCGACGTTTTCGGTAAAGAACAGGTAGAACCACGTGGGAGGTTCGGCCTGAATGCCCAGCAGGTCGTACAACCAACCGATGACGTTCACGCTCTCGTGCCAGTACATACCGGTCTTGACGGCTATTTTGATGATTTGGTCGACTACCAAGGTCGACAGGATGATTATGAAGGCCATCCAGCCTTTTCGGGAAACGTTCTTCATTCTTTTATAGTCAAGTTTTATTCATTAGAACACAGAGACACAGAGGCACAGAGTTCTTCGCTATCTTAAAATTAAGAACCTCTGTGTCTCCGTGCCTCTGTGCTGCTATTTTACTTTTTACCACTGTTCTTCGCCTCGATGCTCAGCGTAGCGTGGGGCACGGCACGCAAGCGTTCTTTGGGAATCAGCTTGCCCGTCTCGCGGCAAATGCCGTACGTCTTGTTCTCTATACGCACCAAGGCTGCCTGCAAGCCTTGAATAAACTTCATCTGGCGTTGGGCCAAACGGGTCGTTTCTTCCTTGGACAACGTGTTGGCGCCTTCCTCCAGCACTTTATAGGTTGGCGACGTGTCGTCCACATCGTTTCCGTCAGCTCCTGTCAGGCTGGCCTTCAACATATCATAATCACGTTGGGCCAATTCTAACTTCTCCATAATGATGGCGCGGAATTCTTCCAATTCAGCATCCGAGTATCTTGTCTTTTCTGCCATAACTATTAAATGTTTAGTATTGGTATTAAATATTAAGTTTCTTCAATCGTTCTTTCTTCCCCGTTTCAGTTCTTCGCCACACGTATTTGCAAGGTGCAATCGTCCAGCTCTAAGGCTGTGCCGTCTTCCACCTGGTCGGCCAATGTGAGCGAGGTCGCCAAAACTTGGTTGCAAATATAGTCTTTATATTCGTTCACCGCATCATCCGTCTGCTTATTTTTGGATAATGTAATGCTAATTTTATCTGTTATCTCAAAACCGCTCGATTTGCGGATGTTCTGGATGCGGTTCACCAGCTCGCGAGCCACTCCTTCACGGCGCAACTCTTCGGTGACGGTCACCTCCAACGCTACGGTCAGACGGCCTTCGTTGGCCACCAGCCAGCCCGGTATGTCCTCGCTGTAGATGTCCACGTCGCTTGCCTCGATAGTGGCTTGACCGCCGTCCATATCGAAAGTGTAGCTTCCGTTTTTCTCCAGCTCGGCAATGGCTTCCTGGCTCATACCGGCCACGAGAGCTGCCACGGCTTTCATCTGCTTGCCAAACTTGGGCCCCAGCTTCTTGAAGTCGCACTTCACTTTCTTCACCAATACGCCCGAAGCGCCGTCCACGAACTTCACTTCCTTCACGTTCACTTCGTTCATAATAAGCGACTTCACGGCTTCGATGTGGGCACGCTGCTCCTCGTCTACCACGGGTATCATAATGCACTGCAGCGGCTGGCGCACCTTGATATTCACCTTACGGCGCAGAGCCAGCACCATGGACGTGATGTCCTGGGCTATCTGCATACGGGCTTCCAGTTCGCTGTCCACCAACGTCTCGTCACACACGGGGAATTTGGCCAAATGGACGGATGACACGTGGTCGCGTCCCGTCACCTTTACCAAGTCCATATAGAGCATATCGGCATAGAAGGGGGCGATGGGTGCCATCAGCTTGGCCACGGTCTCCAGACAGGTGTACAGGGTTTGGAAGGCGGAGAGTTTGTCCTCCGTCATACCTCCGCCCCAGAAACGTTTGCGGTTCAGGCGGACGTACCAGTTGGAGAGGTTGTCGTTCACAAAGTCCGAAATCAGTCGGCCGGCCTTGGTCGGCTCGTAGTCGTTGTAGCAAGCGTCAACGTTCTTCACCAACGTGTTGAGCAACGACAGAATCCAGCGGTCAATCTCCGGACGCCGGGTCATAGGCACGTCGGCTTCCTTGTATTCAAAGCCGTCCACGTTGGCGTAGAGAGCGAAGAAAGAATAGGTGTTGTAAAGCGTGCCGAAGAACTTGCGGCGCACTTCCTCCACGCCTTCCACGTCGAACTTCAGGTTGTCCCAAGGCGAAGAGTTGGTTATCATATACCAGCGCAAGGGGTCGGAGCCATACTTTTCGATGGTGGAGAAGGGGTCTACAGCGTTGCCCAGTCGCTTGGACATCTTGTTGCCGTTCTTGTCCAGCACCAGTCCGTTGGAGATGACGGCCTTGTAGGCCACGGAGTCGAACACCATCGTGGCGATGGCGTGCAGGGTGAAGAACCAACCGCGTGTCTGGTCCACGCCTTCGGCGATGAAGTCGGCGGGATATACCTGGCGGCTGTCCAACTGCTCTTTATTCTCGAACGGATAATGGATTTGCGCGTAAGGCATAGAACCGGAGTCGAACCATACGTCTATCAGGTCCGTTTCGCGCTTCATCGGCTTGCCGTCCTCGGAGACGAGGATGATGTCGTCCACGTAGGGACGGTGCAACTCTATCTTGTCATAATTCGCTTTCGTATATACACCCGGCTGGAAGCCTTTCTTCTTGTAAGGATTGCCCGCCATAAAGCCGGCGGCGACAGATTTCTCTATCTCGGCGTAAAGTTCTTCCACCGACTCGATGCACTTCTCGCCCGTGCCGTCCTCGGTGCGCCAGATGGGCAGCGGCGTGCCCCAGTAGCGCGAGCGGCTCAGGTTCCAGTCGTTCAGGTTCTCCAACCACTTGCCGAAGCGTCCCGTACCCGTCGATTCGGGTTTCCAGTTGATGGTCTTGTTCAGTTCCATCATACGCTCCTTGCAGGCGGTGCTGCGGATGAACCAGCTGTCCAACGGATAGTAGAGCACAGGCTTGTCCGTGCGCCAGCAGTGCGGATAGTTGTGTACGTGCTTCTCCATCTTGAACGCCTGTCCGGCGGCCTTCATCTTCATACAGATGTACACGTCCAGCGACTCGGCGGCTTGGGCGGCCTTTTCGTCATACTTGCCGTCTATGGTGAATTGCGGGTCGTAGGCGTTCTTCACCCAACGGCCTTCGTATTCCTTATAGAGGTTCACGTCCACACATTCCTTCACGAAACGTTCGTCCAGCTCGTCCAGCAAGTAGAATTTGCCCGTCAGGTCTACCATAGGGCGTGTCTCTCCCTTCTTGTTGATCATAAACAGGGCGGGAATGCCTGCGGCTTTGGCCACAAAGGCGTCGTCCGCACCAAAAGTGGGCGCGATGTGTACGATACCCGTACCGTCCTCGGTGGTCACATAGTCACCCTGGATGACACGGAAAGCCTTGGCGGAAGCATCGTGCCAGTTGCCGTCGGCATCCGTCTCCACGGGCTTCACCCACGGCATCAGCTGTTCGTACTCCATACCTACCAAATCAGGGCCTTTGTACTCGCCCACTACCTTGAAGGGGACGAGCTTGTCGCCCGGCTTGTAGTCTTCCAACGCCAAGCCTTCAGCCTTTTGGTTGAAGTGCGTGTAAAGTAACGCTTTGGCAAGGACAACGGTCATCTTCTCGCCCGTATAGGCGTTATAGGTCTGCACGGCCACATAGTCGAAACGCGGTCCCACGCAGAGGGCGGTGTTGCTGGGCAACGTCCAAGGCGTGGTGGTCCAAGCCAGGAAGTAGGGTGTGCCCCACCCCGTCATTTCCGGTTTCGGGTTCTTTATCTTGAACTGAGCCACTACAGTCAGGTCTTTCACGTCACGGTAGCATCCCGGCTGGTTCAACTCGTGCGAGCTGAGTCCCGTGCCTGCGGCGGGCGAATAAGGTTGGATGGTGTAGCCCTTGTAGAGCAGTCCCTTCTTGTAGAGCTGCTTGAGCAACCACCACAAGGTTTCGATATAGCGGTTGTCGTACGTGATGTAGGGGTCTTTCATATCCACCCAGTAGCCCATGCGGTGCGTCAGGTCTTCCCATTCTTTGGTGAATTTCATCACGTCCTTACGGCAGGCGGCGTTATAGTCGGCCACGGAGATAGTTTTGCCGATGTCTTCCTTGGTGATGCCCAGTGCCTTCTCCACGCCCAGCTCGACGGGCAGTCCGTGCGTGTCCCATCCCGCCTTGCGCTTCACTTGGAAGCCCTTCATCGTCTTGTAGCGGCAGAAGGTATCCTTGATGGTACGGGCCATGACGTGGTGAATGCCCGGCATACCGTTGGCCGAGGGAGGTCCTTCATAGAAAACGAAGGAAGGACATCCTTCACGTTCTGTCATACTCTTGGCGAAAACTTGGTTTTCGTCCCATTTCTTCAACACCTCTTTGTTGATTTCCGAAAGATTGAACTTCGAATATTCGGCAAATTTACCCATGGTTTCTATCTTCTGTTTTTTTACGATTCTACGTCTTTCCACGGAGGGTATTTCGGGGCTTCCTGTCCGTGCCCTTTACGACCGTCCGTTTTTCGGGGTGCAAAATTACAAAAAAGAAGCAAATCCCGCTTATTTTGAGAGAAAAAATAATAGCAATCACCCTCCCGTGACAGGTTGCCACCCGAAAAATCGACTTTCTCTATGCGCGCAGGAAAAACCGAGGGTGTTAAATTCGATTAACACTCAAAGATTTTCCTGCACGCGCATATGAAAAGTTGCATATAAGGGTACCAACCTGTCATTTCTCTTGTTTTTCCTTTCATATTCCATAAATTTTTCCTTACTTTGTAATCTCAATACCACCGAGAACATTTTATGGAAATGAATCAACAAAAACAGACGATAAATGGGAATTTATGTGTGTGAAGCACATCATCATTTTTTAGACGCGGATTGAGCGGATTATGCGGATTATTAAAGGGGCTTCGCCCGAATTAATCATTCGTATGATTGAAGAATAAAAATAAAATCCGCACAATCCGCTCAATCCGCGTCTAAAAAATCAAACAGATAAATTATCATTTAATGAATTAAAAAACAAAAGCTTATGCCTAAGAAAATATATCGGGAAATCCCGGAAAACTATCCTGTATGCCTACACGCCGACTGTCCCCGTGCCGCCACCTGCTTGCACCGGATAGCCTATGCGCCCCAACTGGAGAAAGCGGAATACCTGCGTATAATCAATCCCGACCGATGCGCCCCGGACGGGCAATGCCCTTACCACCGCGATTCGGCTCCCGTGACCTACGCCCGCGGCTTCACCAACTTCCAAAGCCGGATGTATCCCGCACAGTACAAAAAGTTTATGAACACGCTTGTGCAAGCCTTCGGCCGCAATTCTTACTTTGAGCGCCGCCGGGGCGACACCGCCCTCTCGCCCAAAGAGCAAAGCTTGGTGCTGCAAGCCCTGCGGAAAGCCGGAGTGACAGACACGCCGCCCTTCGACCACTACGAAGAAAACATCAACTGGTATGATTAGCCCAGTACTTCCCTATAAGTACTGCAGTACTTCCCTAGGAAATACTCCAGTACTCCTTAGGAAGTACTGCGATACTTCGGGGGAAGGACTGAGCAAAAACAGTGATGGCCGAAAGCTGGACGGAAGAAAAAAAGTGAAATGAAATGTGTTGAAGTGAGCGTGATTAAGAAAAAAACGTAAAGAGGGTGCATCAAAATACAAAATCCCTATCATACTGTCATGTTGAGCGGAGCGAAGCGTAGTCGAAACATCTCACATAGCACTATATGAGACCCTTCGACTACGCTCAGGGTAACAAAATGATAATGATTTTGAATTATGATACACCTTCTCCTACTTACTTATCCATTACATGTTTCAATGGCTTCCTCCAACAGATGAATAACACGGTCGTATTCCGCCTGTAAATCATCATCACACACTGATTCGTATTCACTGCAAATCAAACTGTAGGCTTCATTGAGAGCCTTTACTACTACATCTTGTTTCATGATTTTTTTCTCGCGAATATAAATCTTTCAATCAAGAAAACAAAAATCTCGGTGATATTTTAAATAATACCTATGTTTTTCTTCGATATGAATAAGAGATAAATGTTTGTTTAACCCTAATATCTCTCGGTCGGAGTCAGAAAGTAGTTTAGAACAAATCATTTTTCCCGCAGAGGTAAACGTGATGTAACCTGTATCGAAAAGCTTATCAAAATTTGGCAATAATAGTAGACCGTTAAAAGTATCTATTCGTTCCTCATTAGTTGCTTCACACCACGGTTTTATATGCGAAGCTATAAGAAGTCCTGTTTTAGTGCAACGGGAGACTGCACATCCTTGCCAATATTTGATTAGGTTACTTCGGAAACGTCCTTGCCCAACACGTGCCAAAATAATGGTCTGTTTTTCGGTCTCTGTCAAAGCAGGTGATTCATTCACAGCCTGTTCTTTCGTCCAAATGGTTTCTCGGCAAAGTTGATGATAATCAGATTTGATGAACTGATAAAACTTTTTCAGCCCAGCACTAAAATCGCTGATAGACTTCCGACTGGCGTAGACACTGCGCCTTTGTCGTTTAACCTTCTCCTGCTCCAAAATGTGACGGATATCTTCTTCTGTGATAGAAGAATTCAAATCATAATCATAAGACAAGAATTTGAGCCTTGTCACGTAATCGCTACTCGTCTTGGGAGTTATTCCGCCATAGGTCACCATATAGTGATAGAAGTCCGCCTGCAAATCCTCAAAAGTATCTTTATCGTATTTTTCCATATTTATCAATATCAGCACTTAATGCTACAAAATTACGGATTATCTCTATAACATCGGCAAGACATAGGATGATTTTATTTTTATCCACATTATTATAAATATAAACATTTGCTGATTTTCTACTTTCTTTCATTATCTTTGTAAACAGATTATCAAAATAACAGTGATAATGATGATATAGAAGTTTAATGGTTAAGCCAGTAATTATTTGGGACAAAAAAACAAAAGATATGGATTTGAATAATAAAATTGTAATTTATCAAACTGCCGATGGGCAGACTGCAATTGACGTCAGAATGGATGGAGATACCGTATGGCTCTCACAAGCACAAATGGCAGAGTTATTCCAAACAGATAGAACATCTATTTTAAGGCATATAAAGAACATCTACAAAACCGGAGAATTGGAAGAGAAGCCAACTTGTGCATTTTTTGCACAGGTTCGCACGGAAGGCAAAAGAGCTGTCACTCGACAAATACCTTATTATAATTTGGATATGATTATCTCCGTTGGCTATCGCGTCAAAAGCCAACGCGGCACACAATTCCGTATTTGGGCCAACAAAGTGCTGAAAGACTATCTCGTGAAAGGCTATGCCATCAACAAAGCTTTGACGGAACAACATTATATGGAGTTGAAACAATTAGTCAACGTCTTAGGTCGCACCGTCAAAACACAAGAAGCGTTGACATCCGACGATGCGCTCAACCTGGTAGAAGTCGTCTCAAACTATGCCTATGCGCTCGACACGTTGGACAAGTACGATTACCAACAATTGGCCGTGGAGAAAACCACCAACGAAGAAAAGTTTCACGCCACCTATGAGGGTGCCCTGCAAGCCATCGGAGAATTGAAAGAGAAGTTTGGGGGAAGCCAATGGTTCGCCAATGAAAAAGATGACTCGTTTAAAAGTTCCATCGGCCAAAAAACGTATTGCTGCCACGCTCTTCTTATGGTTTATGGCAGGCAACGGCATCTTATACAACCCGAATGGCACAAAACGCATTGCCGACAACACTCTTGTCGCCTTGACGCTAATGATAGCCGAAAGCCGGACGGAAGAAAAAGATGTGATGGTGAAAGTGGTGGTGAACTTGATTAATAGGAATAACTACGAATAAAATGTATATGAAGAAAATTTTACTTATCAGCGCATTATGCCTGCTGTGCAGCGTCTCCTTGTGGGGACAGCAAGTGCGGCTGGTGTCTTACAACGTGCATAATTGCATCGGGATGGACAATGTACGTGACTATCAACGCATAGCCAACATCATCCGACAAACGGAGGCGGACGTGGTTGCCCTGCAGGAACTGGACAGCGTGACTCGGCGCAACGGCGGTGTTTACGCGTTGGCCGAATTGGAAAAGCTGACCGGTCTGTACGGCACGTTCGCCGCCGCCATTCCCTACGACGGGGGAAGCTACGGCATCGGAATCTTGTCTAAAGAGAAGCCGCTTTCCTGCCAAACCGTACCTATGCCCGGACGTGAGGAAAAGCGCACAATGTTGATAGCCGAATTCAAGGATTATGTGTTTTGCGCCACTCACCAGTCGCTTACGCCGGCTGACCAACTGGCATCCGTAGAAGTGATTGTGAAGGCGGTAAAGAACATCCACAAGCCGGTATTCTTGGCAGGCGATATGAACTCTGCTCCTGGCGATGCGCCCCAACAAAAATTGGGCGAGCATTTCACCGCGCTGACGGACACTTTGCTCCACTCCTACCCGGCCGACAAGCCTACGGTATGCTTGGACTATATCTATGGCTACAAAGGGAATGGTTATACTTTCAACGTATCGCGGAAGCAGGTCATACCGGAAAAAGAAGCGTCCGACCACCGGCCTGTGGAAGTGAGCCTAAAAATAGAAAAGTGAAGAATAAGAAAAGTTTTTTCAAACAAGCCTGATGACTTTTCGGCCGATTTTCATTACCTTTGTAAACGGATTATTTTTTAGAAAAAAGCACTGTGATGAAATACCCAATAGGCATTCAGAGTTTCGAAAAACTTAGAGAAGACGGTTACGTCTATGCAGACAAGACCGAGTTGGTTTATAAGTTGGTAACGACGGGGAATATTTACTTTCTCAGCCGTCCGCGCCGCTTCGGGAAAAGCTTGCTGGTCTCTACGCTGAAGTGTTACTTCCAAGGACGAAAGGAGTTGTTCAAGGGGCTGGCCATCGACCGTTTGGAGACGGAATGGGCGGAATATCCGGTGTTCCACATAGACTTCAATGGGGATAACTTTACCGCACCCGGCATATTGGAGAAGAAAATAGAAGGAAACATTGCGAGATGGGAGGCACTGTATGGGAAAGACCCGATACGGACTACAGTGGGCGACCGATTTACCTACGTACTTCAACAAGCGCATAAACAATACGGCCGCCGTTGCGTGGTGCTGATTGACGAGTACGACAAGCCGATACTCGATGTGCTGGACGCTCATTATAAAATAAAAATCGGTGAGGACGAACGCTTGCTGGAAGACTGGCATCGCGAAGTGCTGAAAGGTTTCTACTCCGTGTTCAAGGCGGCGGACGAGAACCTGCAGTTCGTGTTGCTGACGGGCGTAACCAAGTTCTCGCAAGTAAGCGTGTTCAGCGGTTTCAACCAGCCGAACGACATCAGCATGGACCGCGATTATGAAGCTCTGTGCGGCATCACCCAAGAAGAATTGGAGCACTATTTTGCCGAACCGATTGAAGAGTTGGCACAAAAGTTCCGGACAACGGTAGATGCTATGAAAGAACGGCTGAAACGCCAATACGATGGATATCATTTCAGTGACAATCTGACCGACATCTACAATCCCTTCAGCCTGCTGAACGCTTTCCAGAAGAAGACGCTGGACAACTATTGGTTCCGGAGCGGCACGCCCACTTACTTGATACGCCTGCTGAGCCACACGCAGGAGAACCTGGATGAAATGACGGGACGCTACTATGCGCCGGAAGAGTTTGTGGATTACAAAGCGGATGTGGAGAAACCGCTGCCGATGATTTATCAAAGCGGGTACCTCACCATCAAAAACTATGAAATGGAATTCGGCACTTTCTTGCTCGACTTCCCTAACAACGAAGTAAAAAACGGATTTGTCTCGTTGGCCGCCTCCAATTACTTCCAGACGAAAGAGCCTATGAACAGTTGGATAAGGGAAGTGATTATTGCCTTACGGGAAGGCAAACCGGACACGTTCCGTAAATTGCTCACCGCTTTCCTGGCGGACATTCCCTACACGATGCGCCGCAAGGAGAACGAGCGTGAGCGGGAACGCTACTTCCACTACACGTTCTACCTGATATTCCGACTCATCAGCGTTTATACGGTCTATACCGAGAAGGAACAGAGCGAAGGACGGGTGGATTGCATCGTGGAGACGCCAAGCTACGTCTACATCTTCGAGTTCAAGCTGGACGGTACTGCAGACGAAGCTTTGCGTCAGATAGAAGAAAAAGGCTACGCCCGACCCTATGAATCGGACAACCGTCCAATCAATAAAATAGGTGTCAGTTTTTCTTCACAAACAGGCACCATAGAGGATTGGAAATGTTTGTAATCACAGAATATGTATCAAACGATGAAAAAGGAAGACTTTATGCGACAGGCCATCCGGTTGGCCGTGGAGAATGTAAAGAACGGGGGCGGCCCTTTCGGGGCGGTCATCGTGAAGGAGGGAGAAATCGTGGCTACGGGGGTCAACCGGGTGACGGCCAACCACGACCCTACGGCACACGCCGAAGTAAGCGCCATACGTGCCGCCTGCGCCAAGCTGGGCACGTTCGACTTGACGGGATGTGACATCTATACCTCGTGCGAGCCTTGCCCTATGTGCCTAGGAGCCATCTATTGGGCGCACCTCGACCACATCTATTACGGATGCAACAAAGCTGACGCCGCCCGCGCCGGCTTTGATGACTCGTTCATCTATGAAGAACTCGCCTTGAAACGCGAGGAACGTCACAAGCCCATAGAGGAACTGCTGCCCAAGGAAGCCGAGGCGACTTTCCGGGCTTGGATGGAACAGGAAGACCGGGTGGAATACTGACAGAGATTAGGCGAATAGCTGTCACTTTATCTGTTTGGGCAAGGTCACCTCGAAGCGGGTGCCTTCGCCTTCTTGGGAAGTGACGGTTATTTTCCCTTGCAAAAGTCCGACCAAGGCTTGGACAATGCTCAGCCCAAGCCCTGCGCCTTGGATGTATTCGTCTACTTTGTAGAAGCGGTCGTAGATGTAGGGCAAAGAGGCTTGGGGAATGCCTTTTCCGCTGTCCTCCACGTACAGAGTGACGGCATCGGACTCCTCCACCCGGCAACCAAGGGTAATGTGCCCTTTCATAGTAAACTTACGGGCGTTGTTCACCAAATTCACCAAAATCTGTTGCAGGCGCACTTCGTCCGTCCGGATGGACAAGTGCTCATCGCTCGGAAGTTCCAAACGCATCTCCACGCCTTCCTGACGTCCTTCTCGGCTTTGCAGCTCGTAGACTTCTTTCAGCAGGTTGCTTACGTTGCAATCGCCGAGGCGCGGTTCGACACTGCCGGACTCGATGTTGGAAATGTCCAGCACATCCCCTACCAGCTTCAGCAGCAACTGAGTATTCAGATTGATAATGCGCACAAATTCTTTCACGTCTTGGGGCGAATATTGCTCGATGTCGTTCAACAAAGAGGAGAAGCCCACGATAGAGTTGAGCGGCGTACGGATTTCGTGCGTCATATTGGCCAGGAAAGCGGACTTCAAGCGGTCGGCTTGCAAAGCCCGGTCGCGCGCCTCGATAAGCTGAGCTTCCGCATCCTTGAAATACTGCACACTTTGGCTGACGCCCAATACCATATAGGGTGAACCGTCCTGCAAACCGTCATACGTCACACTGGAGAACTCCCACCATTCATACGTCCCGTCCTGATGGCGCAAACGCAAAGGTGAACGTTCGTTGCTGGAATCGCCTTGCCGTACACGGCTGAACTCTGCCACCGCTCCGGGCACATCGTCCGGATGAATCATAGCACGCAGTTCCGCGCGGGTCAATACGCCGTCGTGCCCTTCGTAGCCCATATAGTGCAACAAACGGGGAGGGAAATAGAACGTGTCCTTGTCCATATCGTATTGCCAATTGAAGATGTTACTGTCCTCCATTGTCATATGCAACAACAATCGCTGGCGTTCTTCATCGGAGATGTTGTGGCAAAGAATCGCGATACCGTTCAGCTTTTCTCCGTTCAGCAGGGGGATGATTTCACCGGATACGGGGAAGTAACCTCCCGTCTGCATTTCTTGCACAAACGATTTCTCCGGAATGGATATAGCCTCTTTCTCTTCCATAACCTGCGCTATCAACTCGTGAAGGATATCCCGGCCGTTACAGAGGATACGCAAGTAAGTCCCCGCCTTACGCTTCTCGTAACTCTCGTCCAACGGCAAAGCCAACATACGCAACATAGCGGGATTGATGAAATGCAGTTCCAAGTCGGCGCCATAGGTTACCAATCCGTCACGAAAAGAACAAAATATATGGTTGAACTCGTTACGCTGCTTGACCAATTGCTCTTGCAACATCAGTTGGGTCTGTATCTCCTCCCGCCGATGACTCTCAAGATGATTGAGATGCAACAACCATATTATCGCGGACGCGACTATCAAAAGCAGCAACACGGCACCGGCTATCAACCACCCTTGGTACAACTCCACCCACGAGGCTCCGAAAATGCCGCCGCGCTTCTCGATCACACTGCGGCTTAGCTCGAACTGCTGTACGGCCTTCAGATTATAAAGGAACGTGCCCTTGCGGTCGGTAAACCCCAAATCTTTGGGGGCGGCTCCGTTCAACACCCGTGCAGCCATCAACCCGGCCTGATATCCCATATCGTAAGGCTTCATATCGTAAGCGCAGAGACTTCCGCTGCTCACGGCCAAATTCTGAAACGCATAAATAGGCGCGGCAAACGAATTGCGGGCTACGAAAGACATGAATTGTGTCCAGTTGGGCGCAATGACGATATGGTTGGAAGCGTTTTCCGTATAGCATATACCCCTTACCACCCGGGCGGGCATCTCGGCCAGCAGGTCGTAGACTTTCAAACTGTACTCCGGATGTTTCCGGCTGAACACTTTCCAGTAGGCGTTGAGTTCCTCCAGGCTTCGGCGGCTATAAAGACTGGTATCAGCTATACAGATAAATTCTTTTCGTTCAGGAAACACCCGGATGGCCTCGTCGAGCAACGCAACATAGTCATTACTCACGGAGAAACCGCACACGTTGGGACGACTGAGCAACGCCTCGGGCACCATCTTCATGCCGGCACACACCACGGGCAATTCCCATAGCAGCGAATCATCACACGCCAACAGGGCATTGACCGCCACGCCGCTCATGGTGACAAAAATATCCGTCCCCACAGTCCGTGCCTTCTGGCAGATTTCCTCCATCATTTCCTTATGCACATGCCAGTCGCCCACACCTACGCCCAAATATTCTATATTGACAGACGTACTGACACCTCCGGCCTTCAGCCCGTCCACAAGACCGCGGTTTAAATCCTCATGACAGAACGTTGCCTTTGAATAAGAATGAACGAAAGTGACATGCCGCAACGCCTCCGAAGCCCGGGCCGTTACAGAAAGCAATCCCCCCAAGAAAGTCACAAGCAGAAATAAGTGTTTTATCATCATTATGCTACGAATTTGGGTACAAACTTACGGAAAATCTCTGGAATATCCTCCGAATTGCAGCAGATTAACGCAACAGGATTTGATAATTAGGGAGTTAGAGGAAAAATGCAGAAGTTGGGCAGACAGTTGAAAACCGTCTTAAAGCAGATTAAAGCAAAAGAACGGTTTCCTAATCATTACCCGATAAAAGTGCAGATTTAACAGTCCCTGTTTCATTTTGCGGCGTTCTGCGCAGCTTTGCTTATCAATAGGTAACTCGTTGATTTATAGT
>CALUIQ010000050.1 GCA_944320735.1 uncultured Bacteroides sp.
ACTGTAGGGCATCTTCCATTCAGTGGATTAAGTACCACATTTTTTCATAGACCGTTCATAATGAGCAAATTAGCGGAATACTAAGTTCCGCGAATACGTTGATTATCAGCTATGTAGGTATGGAAGAGCAACGTGTTGGCATTAAGCCGAATGTACGCGTTTACTTGAAATCCAATGCCGAGATGCTGGACGAGGTGATGGTGGTTGCCTACGGTACGGCCAAGAAGTCTTCGTTTACGGGTTCGGCAAGCGTGGTAAATGGTGAAAAGATAGCCAAGATGCAGACATCTAATGTTTCTAAGTCTCTGGAAGGTGCCATGGCGGGCGTGCAAATCTCGCAGAGCAGCGGTCAGCCGGGTTCGTCGGGTAGCATTTTCATTCGTGGTATCGGTTCTATATCAGCTGGTCGTGAAGCATTGATTGTTGTGGACGGTGTTCCTTATGAAGGTAGCTTGAACCAAATAGCACCGAGCGACATCGAGTCGATGACGGTATTGAAAGACGCTGCCGCCAACTCTTTGTATGGTGCGCGTGGTGCCAACGGCGTGGTGCTGATTACTACGAAGAAAGGTAAAAGCGGAAAGACAAAAGTGACGTTTGAGAACCGTACCGGTGTCAACATGCGTGGTATTCCGTCTTATGACATACTGACTGACCCAGGGGAATATTACGAACTCTATTGGGAAGCTATGCGCAACAATATGCACTTCAACCAAGGAATGTCATACGCAGCTGCCGGAGCCTATGCCTCACAAAATTTGGTAAGCGAACTGGGTGGTTATAACAACTATAATGTGGCTGCGGCTGAATTGGTAAATCCAGTTTCCGGACGTTTGAACCCGAATGCCCGGTTGATGTATCACGACGATTGGTTGGAGGAAGCGTTCCGTCCGGCTATGCGTCAAGAGAACGTGCTCTCGTTGAGCGGTGGTACAGACAAGACTACTTATTACGCTTCGGTGGGTTACCTGTATGACAACGCTTATACGGTCAACTCAAATATGAACCGTATCAATGCTCGTGTGAAGGTGGACCAAGAAGTGAACAGTTGGTTCAAGGCGGGTTTCAACATGGCTTACAGCAACGTGAAGACTAATTCTCCGAACGTGGGTAGCTCTACTTATTCCTCTATTTTCTATTTTGGCCAATCGGTTGCCCCTATTTATCCGGTTTATATGTACGATGCTGAGGGTAACAAGATATACGATGCGCAGGGTAATGTCCGTTATGACTATGGTACAGAAATGGGCAAGCGCCCTATCGGTGCCAATGCACACCCCATCGACCAACAGTTGAACAACATCTACAAAGGAACGGTAGATGTCATCAACGCCAAGGCGTATGCGGAATTCTCATTCTTGAAAGACTTCAAGCTGACAATCAATGCAAGTATTGACAACTTCAATACTCGTACCATCAGTTTCCAAACTCCCATTGGTGGTGACGCCTTAAATGTGAACGGACGTAGCACGGCGGAAATGAGCCGTTATTTCGTTATCAATGCCAACCAATTGCTGAACTGGTCACATACATACAACCAGGTACATAACGTACAAGTGCTGTTGGGTCATGAAACCAAAAATGACCGTAGCGAGAGTGTTTGGGCGCGGAAGGAGAATTTCTTGGTGCCGGACAATCCTGAGTTAGACAATGCCGCCAAACTTTCCGACGCCAGTTCTTCGGCTGCGGAATATGCCTTGGAAGGCTATTTCGGACAGGTGCAATACAACTATGACGAAAAGTACTACATTTCTGGTTCGTATCGCCGCGATGCTTCCAGCCGTTTCCATCCGGACAACCGTTGGGGTAGCTTCTGGTCGGTAGGTGGTTCATGGCGTATGAACAAGGAGAATTTCATGGCTGACCAAACTTGGATTGACGACTTGAAAATCAAGGCCAGCTTCGGTACGCAGGGTAACGACGACCTCCCTAACAACCAACCTTATAAAGACCAATACCAAGTGGTCAGCAACGATGGTGCCATCGGTATCCAATATGTATTCCGTGGCAACAAGGACATTACGTGGGAGAAGAGCAACAACTTCAATGCCGGCGTGGAATTCAAGTTCTGGAACAGGTTGTCCGGTACCATCGAGTACTTCAACAAAACCACGTGGGATTTGCTTTACTACAAGCCGCTGCCTCCTTCACAAGGTGTTCCGAGTGGTATTTACGAGAATACGATGCGCATGCGCAACCAAGGTGTGGAAATCGAGTTGAGTTACGACATCTTCAACCGGAACAACTTTAAGTGGAACGTTGCCTTGAACGCCACGCACTATAAGAATGAATTGCTGGAGCTTCCCGAAGACCGTCCGCAAGACGGATGGGCGACTGGCAATTACTACCGCAAAGTGGGTGCCCCTCTGTATAACTACTACGACTATATGTTTGCCGGTGTAGACCCCGAAAACGGTGATGCCTTGTATTGGGCGGACGAAACGGACGAGGAAGGAAACATCATCGGACGCAAAACGGTGAACTCTACCGATTTGGCTACCCGTTATGAATTGGGCAAGTCGCCGATACCCGATTTGTACGGTGGTTTCTCTACGGCGATAGAGGCTTACGGATTTGACCTTAACGCAAGTTTCGCTTACCAGATTGGCGGTTGGGTATATGACAGTATGTATTCAGGCTTTATGAGTTCCGGTTCAGCGGGAAACAACTGGCATAAGGACATCTTGAATCGTTGGACTCCGGAAAACCGTTATACGGACGTGCCCCGTCTGCAAACCAACGAATTGGATTTGGGTTGTGCCGGCGACCGCGCGTTAACGAAAGCTTCTTACTTGAGTCTGCGCAGTATGACCATCGGCTATACTTTCCCGAAACGCTGGATGAGCAAGGCGAACATTGAGAACCTGCGCGTATATGTAGTGGGCGATAACCTGTTCTTATGGTCTGCCCGTCGTGGATTCGATCCTCGCCAGAGCATTATGGAAGGTACGACCGGCTACAACTACTCGGCCATGCGTACCGTATCATTGGGTATTAACTTAGAATTTTAAAAAGAAAGCGATATGAAATACATTAGAAGAATATTATTCGCAACCGTTACGGGATTGGCTTTGACGGCTTGTGGCGATGACTTTTTCGACACCGAGAATGCCGGGGTTGCGAGTCAGGAAGAGATTGACGAAATTGGCAACAGCAGTCCGGACGCTTTGATTAACGTGGTGGAACCGTTAATGTTGGGTTTGAACAACTATACTTATGAATATAACACGCAGGGAAGCGGTTCAACTGTTCATAACGACTTTGGTTTGATGAGCATTTACCATTTGGGGGATGTGATGAATGACGATATGGGTATCAAGTTACCCGGAAGCGGTTGGTTCAGTTTCGACTATCAGTTGGACTATTGGGGCGAACAATACATTCGTCCATTTCAATACTGGAATTTCTTTTATTCTATCATTGCCAAAGCTAATGATATTATCAGCAAAATTGGCGAAGACGTGGAAGATGCGGACTTGAAAGCCTATAGAGGACAATCCTACGTTTACCGTGCATTTGCCCATGCTTATCTGGCACAAATGTTCCAGCAAACGTATGTAGGCAACGAAGAAGCTCCGGGTGTGCCCATCGTATTGACACCGGCAGAAGCGGAAGATGCCTATGCCGGACGTGCCCCGCTGTCGCAGGTTTATGCCCAAGTGGAAAAAGACTTCAAGAAGGGAATGGAATTGTTGGCCGGCTGGCAACGCCCCAACAAGACGATGATTGACGAACAGGTGGCTGCTGGTTTGTACTCTCGTGTTTGTTTGGTGACCAACAACTGGGACGATGCCATCACGTATGCCCGGAAAGCTCATGAGGGATACAGTGTATATTCCTCTACGGAATTGTTGGCCGACAACGCTTTCAACAACATCAATGCCAAAGAATGGATGTGGGGTGCGGACATTACAGCGGAAACGACCACTATGTTTGCCTCTTTCTTCTCATTCATCTGCTCGTATGATGCCGGTTATGGTGGTGAGGTAGGTCAGTACCGTATGATTGATGCCAAACTGTATAACTCGATGTCACCCAACGATGTTCGCCGCTTACAATTCAAGGTGGCAGGTTCGGGCGTGCAGTACACGTCGCAAGAAAACGGTTTCGCGGATTATACGAACCTCAAATTCAAGAAAGTGGACAATTGGGAGGCCGATTATGTTTATATGCGTGTTTCTGAAATGATTCTGAATGAGGCTGAAGCCTTGGCGCACAAAGGAGACAATGCAGGTGCCGCCCAAGTATTAAAAGAACTGATGTCCCAACGTGATCCTTCTTGGAATATGGCATCGGTTACCGTAGATGATGTGTACCAGCAACGCCGTTTGGAATTGTGGGGTGAAGGCTTCTCTCTCTTCGACCACTTGCGCTTGAAGAAAGGCATCGACCGTGCTTACGAAGGAAGCAACCATGACAAGAGCGTGCAATATACCATTGATGCAGGAAGTTGGTACTTCTTATACCAGATTCCGTTGCGCGAATTGGATAACAGCGATGCCATTACGGAAGCAGAGCAAAATCCCGCTCCTACAGAGAGCAAGTTTAAATAATCATTGTAAGTAGAAAATTGATATGAAAAAGATATATGCATTTATGCTGATGGCAGGCTTGGCGTTTTTCAACGCCGCCTGCGAAAGCGATGCCACGCTGGACGAGACACGAGTGGCAGATGTAACAGCACCTTCCGTTTCGTTGGACAACGTTACGGTAAACAAGTTCAATGCAAGCTTTACTGTTACATTAAGTGAGAAAGGCAATCCGGAAGCGCGGGAATTTGGTGTTTTGGTTAGCACGGAGACTCAACCGGATGTAAATAATTCCACTGTACTGGTTACATCGGACTTGGCAGAAGCAACAACGACCCTTTCCGGCACTTTTGCCCCGGGAACCACTTACTATGTTTGTGCTTATGCCTTGACAGCCAATCAGATTCAGACCAGTGAAGTACAGTCGTTCACGACAGACCCGCACTATCTGGGTTCTTTCTTGGGCGAGAAGGTCTTTAACGGATACTGCCTCCATGCAGAAGACAATTATCCGATTACAGTCACCATCACTGCAGATGAAGAGGATGAGACAATTGGCTATCTGAACGGATTAAGTTCGTTTGCCACCCCGGATGCATTGGCTTTGGAGCCTGTCAAGATGAAATTCGACATCGAAGCGGGTACCGTGACCATCTTGGACGGTCAACTTGTTAATGAGCCCAACTATGGCCCGTATCTATATTGTGCCATGAATCCGTCAACCGGACAATATGTGTCGGGCGATAATGTAGGTGTCATAAGAGACGGAGTGATTTACTTCAATTCGTTGGCGGCACTGATTGTTGACGGAGGGAACGCAGGAGTTCCCCACTTGGCTTATTTGGATATAACCATTCAATAAGAGAGGAATAGTCCTTTGTAACTGAAAGATAAAGGGTATACCTTCAAGGGTATGCCCTTTTTCCTGTATATAATTATATACAAATACTTCAGTCACCTTGCCAACCTGTGCATACTTGCTGACCTATTCACAGTTTCTCCTTGTCCTCCGTCAATAAGAAATCCCGCAGATGCACTTGCTTAATGCCTTGGTAGTTACCCCCGTTCTGCATTTCGTCCATAGTTACTACATATTTAGGGTAATTATCCGGAATCTCTAACAGATTGCCAAACTCACGGTTGACGGTTTGTTCATCAGGAAGTAAATAGGCTACTTGTATGTATAACCGATGACACCCTTTCACCCCGACAAAATCAATTTCCTTAACGCCGTTTCTCCCAACATACACTTGATAGCCTGCACGCATCAGATCCATACAGACAATATTTTCCATTTGTTTGTTAATATCCCGTCTGTAATCTAAATGTCGGATAGCGTTGTGTAATCCCAAATCTTCAAAATAGTATTTTTCGCCTATCTCGAAGATTTTCAATCCTTGCGTATCTACCCGTTGCACTTTGTACACAAAAAAACTGTTACACAAAGCTTTCAAATAGTTGAGAATGGTTTGTGTAGGCATATTGATATGCTGTGATTTCAAGTATTTGCTGATATTCTGGGCTGAGAATAATGCACCGGTGTTATCGGCAAGGTAAACCACCAGATTTTCCAAGAATTGGACATTACGGATATTTTCCCTGCTTACAACGTCTTTCAACAATATGGTGGAATAGACATTGCGTAGGTATTCGAAGATTACGTTCTCATCCATTGTTAAATGATGTAGGTAAGGCATCCCACCAAATAGAAGATAGCTACGCAAACTTTCTTGTGAATCATTCAATCCATTGAACACCAGAAACTCACCATATCCGAGCGAGTGCACATGAATTTCCACATATCTGCCTGCCAAATGTGTAGATAGTTCACCGGACAACATCCGGGCATTACTTCCCGTACAATAAATGTCACAAGCATCTTCATTCAGCAGGCTGCGCAAAGCCAATTGAAAGTTTGAGATTTCCTGTACCTCGTCTACAAACAAGTAATTGGACCTTCCTTGCTTCAGATGTCCGATTACATATTGGTACAGCTCAATCTCGCTTTTCAGATTGCCGAACGCCAACTGTTCCTTATCAATATAAATCAAGTTCGCATCCGGATTTCTTTTTCGTATGACATCCGCCAGTTGCAACAGCATATAACTCTTCCCGATCCGTCTTTGCCCGGTGATGACTTTTATCAGCGCTTTGTCAATGAAAGGCTCTATGCGGTTTAAATATAAAGGGCGTGGAATGTAGTTCTTCATAATTCTTCAATCATAATTTATACTTTTGCAAATATACTAAAAAGTTTCAATTACAATTGAATGTCTGAGTCGGTTTCTCTATTCGCTTTTAAGTTAATATAAACAAATCATTCGGGAGAAATTAGCTTCTTTGGTTTGAAAGCATTTCAATTTCTCTAAAATTCGGACAGAAAGACAGGCTGCAAGCAGCCAAATGTAAAAAATATCACCCGGATTGTTTGTGGAAGCATTAACAGAAACCATAGAGTAGTCATAAGGCGGAACAGAAAAATATTGTTTACAGATAATCTCCTTAAAATTCATATATGACAAGCCTAAGACCTTATTCCCCTGCTCAAAACCAGCCCCCCTTTTTTCTCCACTAATCCCTCCCCAAGAGCTCTTGGTTCGCAACCGGGTAGAAACTGAATAGAACCAAATTCGATACCTCCGCTCATTAAACAATTGATAAATAGCATGATAAGCCAAGAAACCGATAGAAAACGGATAGAAAATCTATTTCATCACCCCCGCCACAAGCCCTTTTAGGGCACATTTCGTAAAAAGCACCAAGTTCCCAACTTTTTCTATTGAGTTAATAATGAGTGACTTA
>CALUIQ010000051.1 GCA_944320735.1 uncultured Bacteroides sp.
CGCGACCTGCCCCAGATACAGGACTCCGGCCGGCTGGTGGTGCTCACCCTCTACAGCTCGACGTCCTACTTTATGTACCGCGGGCAGGATATGGGCTTCCAGTACGAGCTGGCCGAGCAGTTTGCCCGCAGCTTGGGGCTGGAGCTGGAGGTGAAGGTGGCGCGCGGCGTGCGCGATATGGTGCGTATGCTCCGCTCCGGCGAGGGCGACCTCATAGCCTACGCCCTGCCCGTCACCAAGGAGTGGAAGGACAGCCTGCGCTATTGCGGCGAGGAAATCATTACCCATCAGGTGCTGGTGCAACGCCGTGCGCGGGGCGCGAAACCCCTGCGTGACGTCACCCAGCTCGTGGGCAAGGACGTCTACGTGAAGCCCGGCAAATACCGCGACCGCCTGCTGAACCTCAACGACGAGCTGGGCGGGGGCATTCGCATCCACGTGGTGAGGGGCGACAGCGTGACGCACGAGGACCTCATCGCCCGTGTGGCAAGGGGCGAGATACCCTACACCGTGAGCGACGATGACGTGGCCCGGCTCAACCGCACGTACTTCCCCCAGCTGGACATCGCCCTGCCCGTCAGCTTCGACCAGCGTTCCTCCTGGGCCGTGCGCCCCGACTGCCCGCTGCTGGCCGAGGCCGCCGACCGCTGGCACCAAGCCAACGCCACCTCGCCCGACTACAAGGCCAGCGAGAAACGCTACTTCGAGCAGAGTAAGGCCACGCCCCATACGCCCATCCTCTCGCTGCGCCAAGGCATCATCTCCCACTACGACGACCTCTTCAAGAAGTACGCGCCTACGATAGGTTGGGACTGGCGCCTGCTGGCCTCCCTGGCCTACAACGAGAGCAATTTCGACACCACCGCCGTCTCTTGGGCGGGCGCCCGCGGGCTGATGCAGCTGATGCCCGGCACTGCCCGTGCTATGGGTGTGCCTGCGGGGCGCGAGCAGAACCCCGAGGAGAGCGTGCGCGCCGCCGTGAAGTACATCGGGCAGACCGCCCGCAGCTTCCGCTCCATCCCCGAACCGGAGCGTACCAACTTCGTCCTGGCGTCCTACAACTCCGGCATCGGCCACGTGCTCGATGCTATGGCCTTGGCCGAGAAGTATGGCAAGGACAAAAACGTGTGGCGCGACAACGTGGAGAAGTTCATCCTCCTGAAGTCCGACGAACGCTATTACACCGACTCCGTGTGCCGTCACGGCTACTTCCGCGGCGTGGAGACCTACAACTTCGTGCGCGACATCACTGCCCGCTACGAACGTTACCGCCAAAAAATACCCCTCTGAAAACAAACGCCCCTGCCCCTGCGAAACATTCCCCTTGTTTCAACTTCACAAAGGTAAGCACTCCGATGAACATTGCCAAAAATCAGTGTGCTCAGAGAGCTGTTTTTTTGTCCGCTTTTTGGAAAATCACATTTTGATGCTGATTGTTAGATTGTTACACGGTGTTTCGATTTAAAAACAACATTCAGCCTTCCAAATCTTACAGTCTTACAGTCTGACAGTTGACAGATGACAGTTTTCGAAAATGAGAAAAGTGCATCTGACAATAATATAGTATATATATAATATATATATATTATATATATACTATATTAAAATATTTAACATTTTCTTTCTTCTGCGAAAATCGGGCTAAAAATCCGTTTTTGGGAAACTGTCATCTGTCAACTGTCAGACTGTAAGGCGGCGTTGACTGTTTCCTGCCAAAACGGATGAATCAAAAACGTTCATTTCCGTTGGTGTCTCCCTCTTGCATATTTCCAAAAAAGAAATTATCTTTGCGTCATGATTTGTAAACAGAAAGCGAACAATGAAAAGACTGATGAAAAACGCCCGCTTCACCCCCAAAGGCTACCCCGATGAAGTAGAGGCCAAGATACAACAATACAAGCGCGAGGGTGTCCGCCTTCCTCAACGGAACCTGTTGCGCACGCACGAACAATTGGAAGGCATACGTGCCAGCGCACGCATCAACACCGCCCTGCTGGACTACGTGGCCGAGAACATCCGCGAGGGGATGACCACCGCCGACATCGACCACCTGGTGTACTGCTTCACCACCGACCGCGACGCCATACCCGCCCCGTTCCTCTTCGAGGGCTTCCCCAAAAGCGTCTGCGTCAGCATCAACGACGTGGTGTGCCACGGCATCCCCAGCACGCGCGAAGTGCTCCGTGACGGCGACATCGTCAACGTCGACGTGTCCACCATCTACCGCGGCTACTACTCCGACGCCTCGCGTATGTTCCTCATAGGCAACGTCAGCCCCGAGATGCGCCGCTTGGTGGAAGTCGCCCGCGAGTGCCGCGACATAGGCGTGCGTATGGCCCAGCCTTGGACGCGCTTGGGCGACGTGGGTGCCGCCATTCAGGAGCACGCCGAGAAGAACGGCTACAGCGTGGTGCGCGACTTGTGTGGGCACGGATGCGGTGTGAAGTTCCACGAAGAGCCTGACGTGGAGCACTTCGGACGCCGCGGCACGGGTATGCTCATCGTGCCGGGTATGACGTTCACCATCGAGCCGATGATCAATATGGGCACTTACGAGGTGTTCATCGACGAGGACGACGGATGGACCGTCTTCACCGCTGACGGTCAGCCCTCTGCCCAGTGGGAGAGCCAGATATTGATAACTCCGGACGGTAACGAAGTGCTGACGGAGTGATACAGGCTGTAGTCATACTTGCCCTTGTGGCCGGATTGGCCGTGGGAGCCATTGCGGGCTATCTCTATGCCCGGCGTGGCGCGGCTTGCGAGCGGGAGAATGCCGAAGCCCTGCGCCAGCGCTTGAAGGAGGAAAACGAGGCTTTGCGCCAGCGGATGAACGCCGAATTCGAAGCCCTGTCCAACCGCATTTTCCAAAGCCGCACGGAGGACTTCAAGCGCATCAACGCCGAGCAGATAGGCCACTTGTTGCGTCCCTTGGGCGAGAATCTGAAGGACTTCCGCGCCAAGGTGGAGCAGGTGTATGGCGACGAGGCCAAGGAGCGATTCTCGTTGAGCGAGCGCATCAAGGAGCTGGTGGAGCTGAACCAACGCCTGAGCGAGGAGGCCAACAACCTGACCCGTGCGCTGAAAGGCGACGCCAAGATGCAGGGCGACTGGGGCGAGGCCATCCTGGAGCGCATCCTGCAAGCCAGCGGACTGCTGGAGGGCGAGCATTACTTTCGCCAGGAGTTCCTCAAGGACGAGCGGGGCGAGACGTTGGTCAACGCCGAGAGCGGCCAGCGGATGCAGCCCGACATCATCGTGCGCTATCCCGACGACCGCGAGATGATCATCGACTCCAAAGTCTCACTCACGGCCTATGCCGCCTATACCGCCGCGTCCGACCGTGACGAGCAGGCTCGCCAGCAGAAGGCGCACCTCGCCTCCGTCCGCGCCCACATCGACGAGCTAAGCCGCAAGGACTATTCGCGCTACGACCTCCACGCGCCCGACTTCGTGATGATGTTCATCCCCACCGAGGGTGCTTACTTGCTGGCCGTGCAGTCCGACCCAGCCTTGTGGGAGTACGCCTACCGCCGGAAAGTGGTCCTTATGAGCCCCACGAACCTCATCAGCGCTCTGCGCCTCTCGCTGGACTTGTGGAAGCGAGAGTATCAGGTGAAGAACGTGCAGGACATCATCCGCCGCGGCACCGCCCTCTACGAGAAGATAGCCGGCTTCACGGACACGTTCCTCTCCATCGGCGACCGCCTCTCCGCCCTCCAGAAGGACTACGACCGTGCCACGAGCCAGCTCTCGCAAGGCCCGGGCAACATCGTGCGCCAGGCCGAGCAGCTCCGCGGTATGAGCCTCACGCCCAAGAAGCGCATCTCGCCCCGGCTGATGCCGAAAGGGGAAGAAGAGGAGGAGGGGGAGTGAGTTATCTGAATACGGGAGAAAAATCTATCCGTAAGGCGTCCGCAATGCGCAAGAAGCTGGAAAGCTGAATGTCCGTTTCTCCTTTTTCAATGCGGGCAATGTAGCTTCGTGCGGTGCCTATTTTCTCCGCCAGCTCCTTTTGCGTCATTTTCAACTCTTTTCTACGTCCCCGCAATATTTCACCATAATAATAGGCTCGTGCTTTCTCGTTAAACTTTTTGCGGCTTACGGTCTCTTCTTTCCCGTATTTTTCGTCCAATAGCTCACTTGCCGTGTGCAATTTTTCTAATTTCTTTTCGTCAAAATGTATCATTGATATATCCTCCTAAAATATGCTCTGCAATTTCTATTTGCTTCTTGTAATCTTTCTCGGATTTCTTTAAAAAGGCATTCAGCACCAATATCTTGGTTGCAAGAATAATGTTGTTATGATTGATGGCGAATAAAATCGTTCGATATTCATTAGAGCCGACGGAAATGCGCATTTCATACAAGTCAGTGTTTTGTAAATGCTTTATAAATTTTGTTGTCAACACCTTTTCTTCACGGACTATTCCTATTACATAATCAAATTTTTACTTAATTCTGTTTTGCTGTTTATTATAAAAGGCCCAAAATTCATCCGTAAAATACAATTCTCGTGTTATGGCCTTTTTCTATTTCTTTTTTGCAAAGGTAACGAATTGGATACATTTATGCAAATAATGGGGTGTTTTATGTACGCTCCTTCATCTCACATTACAATCTTATTACAGATTTGTTACAGAATTGCCCCTTATCTTCGCCCTCCTAAATAAATAAAAGAATAGACAAGATGAAGAAGTTTCGTTTTTTGATGGGGCTGACGCTCGTCCTGGCCTGCCTCTCCCCACGGTTGGCCGCACAGGAAGCCGACTACACCACGTGGCTGAAGATGGGGGCGCAATACGAGGTGGACGAACGCTGGGAAGTGTCCGGCGGGCTGGAGTGGCGCACCAAGCAGGACGTGGGCACGACCGACCGCCTGGGGCTGGACGTGGCCGCCAAGTACGAGGCATTGCCTTTCCTCAAGCTGGGGGCGGGCTACGAGGTGCATTATCGCAACCGGGGCGACGAGGGCTGGAAATTCCGCCACCGCTATCACGCCGACGGGACGCTTTCGGGCAAATGGATGCGCGTGAAGGTGAGCCTGCGCGAACGCTTCCAGCACACGTGGAATGCCGAGGAGAAGGAGCTGCGCCTGCGCTCGCGCCTGAAGCTGGCCTACGACATCCGCCGGTGCAAGTTGGAGCCTTACGCCTCGGTGGAGATGTATAACGGGCTGGCGCGGGGCGAGCATTTCGATGTGGTGCGTATGCGCTATCGGGCGGGGCTGACTCTGCCGCTCTTCTCCGAGCGTTGGGAGGCCGATGTCTTCTATTGCCGCCAGTGGGAGCGGGACGCGCGGAAGAACATTTTCGGGGTAGATTGCGTGTATAAGTTTTGAAAATTGATAGGAAAACGAAACTTTTTGTGATAAATTTTTGGAAGTTTGGGGCGAATGGTTTATTTTTGCCGCAAAATAAGACGAAAATATGAAATACTTTGCAGCACATCATCATCTTCATCATTACTCCAACGGATAGACGTTTTCGGTGGGCGATGGGCGTGTGTGCACGAAGGATGGATACATCAGAAGGAAGCTGGCCGGAACGTAGCGGTGGGCTTCCTTTTTTCGTTTTTCCGGGCACGATAACGTGTTGCTACATTTTTCATCTGCAGATGACACGGATGACACGGATTTTATTCTTTTAATAAAAACACGGAGACGCAAAGACACAGAGATAATCTGTTTTTATAATGAAAGCTCCGTGACTCTGTGTTCAATATAAAAATCTGCGTTATCTGCGTCATCTGCGGATGAAAAATAAGAATATGTATCATAATAAACAATTATAAATAAGAAATGAATATGCTGAGAATAGCCGTACAATCCAAAGGTCGTCTGTACGAAGAGACGATGCAATTGTTAGAAGAGTCGGACATCAAGCTGAGCACCTCCAAGCGCACGTTGCTGGTGCAGGCGTCCAATTTCCCCGTGGAGGTGCTTTTCCTCCGCGATGACGACATCCCCCAGACCGTGGCTACGGGCGTGGCCGACGTGGGCATCGTGGGTGAGAACGAGTTTGAAGAGCGTGCCGAAGACGCTGACATCGTGAAGCGTCTGGGCTTCAGCAAGTGCCGCCTTTCGCTGGCCATCCCCACGGACGTGGACTATCCCGGCGTGCGCTGGTTTGAGGGCAAGAAGATAGCCACGTCCTATCCGGGCATCCTCGCACGTTACCTCAAGGAGCAGGGCGTGCGGGCGGAGATACACGTCATCACGGGTTCGGTGGAAGTGTCGCCGGGCATCGGGCTGGCGGACGGCATCTTCGACATCGTAAGCTCCGGCTCCACGTTGGTGAGCAACCGCCTGAAGGAGGTGGAGGTGGTGATGCGCTCCGAGGCCCTGCTCATCGGGTGCAAGCAGATGAGCGCGGAGAAGCAGGAAATCCTGCGCGAGCTCCTCTTCCGCATCGATGCCGTCAAGACCGCCGAGGACAAGAAGTACGTCCTGATGAACGCCCCGCGTGAGAAGGTGGACGCCATCGTCGCTCTGCTGCCCGGTATGAAAAGCCCCACGGTGATGCCCCTGGCGCAAGAAGGCTGGTGCTCCGTCCACACGGTGCTGGACGAGAAATGTTTTTGGGAAATCATCGGCAAGCTGAAGGCCCTTGGCGCCGAAGGCATCCTGGTGTTGCCCATCGAGAAAATGATTGTATAAATTAAATGAAGAATGAAGAATTAGGAATGAAGAATTTGGAGTAATCAATTTCCCTTCTTATTCATCATTCACCATTCTTCATTCATCATTCTTAATTCTTCATTAAAATGATCCTTGTAGATTACCCTGAAAAATCGAAATGGGTGGAACTCTTGAAACGCCCTGTGATGAATACCGAAAGCCTGTTCGACACCGTGCGCGACATCATCCGCGCCGTGCGTGCCGAGGGCGACAAGGCCGTGCTCCGATATGAGGAGCAATTTGACAAAGTACGTCTCGAATCGTTGGAGGTGACCCCACAAGAGTTTGACGAGGCTGAAGCCTTGGTGGGCGGAGAGCTGAAAGAAGCCATCCGCCTGGCGGCAGAAAACATCGGGACCTTCCACGCCGCCCAGCGTTTCGAGCCACGCAAGGTGGAGACCCAGCCCGGTGTCACCTGCTGGCAAAAGGCGGTGCCCATCGAGCGCGTGGGGCTTTATGTCCCCGGCGGGACGGCTCCCTTGTTCTCCACCGTGCTGATGCTGGCCGTGCCCGCCCGCATAGCCGGATGCCGCGAGGTGGTGCTCTGCACGCCGCCCTCCCGTTCGGGCAAAGTGCATCCCGCCGTGCTGGTGGCCGCCCGTGTGGCCGGAGTGCGCCGGGTGTTCAAGGCAGGAGGCGTGCAGGCTATAGCCGCGATGGCTTACGGCACGGAAAGCGTCCCCAAGGTATATAAGATATTCGGCCCCGGCAACCAATACGTCACCGCGGCCAAGCAATTGGTGAGCCTGCGTGACGTGGCCATCGATATGCCTGCCGGACCTTCCGAAGTGGAAGTGCTGGCCGACGCCAAGGCCAATCCCGTCTTTGTGGCCTCCGACCTCCTGAGCCAGGCCGAGCACGGGGTGGACAGCCAAGCCATCCTCGTGACCACCTCCAAGGAGCTTCAACTGGCCGTGCGCGACGAGGTAGAGCGTCAGTTGGCCGTTCTCCCCCGCCGGGAGATAGCCGCCCGTTCGCTGGCCAATAGCAAGCTGATTGTGGTGCGCGATATGGACGAGGCCATCGAGATGACCAACGACTATGCCCCCGAACACCTCATCATCGAGGCCGAGGATTACGCCACGTTGGCCGAGCGAGTCACCCACGCCGGCTCCGTCTTCTTGGGCTCGCTCACTCCCGAGAGCGCGGGCGACTATGCTTCGGGCACCAATCACACCCTGCCCACCAACGGCTATGCCAAGGCGTATAGCGGCGTGTGCCTGGACAGCTTCGTCCGGAAGATGACCTTCCAGGAGATACGTCCCGAAGGCCTCCGGCGCATAGGCCCCGCCATCGAACTGATGGCCGCCAACGAAAGTCTGGACGGACACAAGAATGCCGTCACAGTGCGGTTGGCGGAGCTGGAGAGGTAAATGGGAATTTAGCGGCCGGAGGCCGCAATTGACAATTAACAATTGACAATTGACAATGATTTGCTAATCAATATCCGATTCATTGTATTTGCTAATTGCTAATTGTTAATTGTCAATTATCAATTGTCAATTGTGCGCTCCGCGCACATAAATTATCATTTATATAATTGTATGTTATGAAAAGTTTACAAGAATTAGTGCGACCCAATATCTGGAAGCTGAAACCATACTCTTCCGCGCGCGACGAGTATAACGGGAGCGCGGCTTCCGTCTTTCTCGATGCCAACGAGAATCCCTATAACAATCCGAACAACCGATACCCCGACCCTTTGCAACGAGACTTGAAGAAAGGCATCAGCAAAATCAAGGGCGTGCCCGTGGAGAATATCTTTTTGGGCAACGGGAGTGACGAAGCCATCGACTTGGCCTATCGCGTCTTTTGCGAGCCTTGTGTGGACAACGTGGTGGCCATCGACCCCACCTATGGGATGTATCAAGTGTGTGCGGACATCAACGAAGTGGCCTATCGCAAGGTGTTGTTGGACAGCCAGTTCCAATTTAAGGCGAAAGACCTTTTGGCGATGGCCGACGAACACACCAAGCTGATGTTCCTCTGCTCGCCCAACAACCCCACGGGCAACAACCTGTGCCGGGAGGAGATAGAACGGCTGCTCCGGGAGTTCGAAGGCATCGTCATCGTGGACGAGGCGTACATCGATTTCTCCGAGGCGCGTTCCTTCTTGCACGACTTGGCGAAATATCCCAACCTGCTGGTGCTCCAAACCTTCTCCAAGGCGTGGGGATGCGCGGCTATCCGCTTGGGAATGGCCTTTGCCTCCGAGGACATCATCGCCCTCTTCAATAAAGTGAAATATCCGTACAACGTGAACCTGCTGACGCAGAAGCAGGCCTCCGAGATGGTGCTCCGCCATTATGAGGTGGACCGTTGGGTGAAGACGCTGAAGGCCGAACGCGCTTGGTTGGAGGAACGTTTCCGCGCCCTGCCTTGCGTGGAGCGCATTTTCCCCTCCGACGCCAATTTCTTCTTGGCCCGTGTCACCGATGCGTGCGCCATCTACGACTATCTGGTGAGCCGGGGCGTCATCGTGCGCAACCGCCACTCGGTGTCCCTCTGCGGCAATTGCCTGCGTGTCACGATAGGCACCCGCCTGGAGAATGAAAAACTGCTGGAGGCTTTGAAGGAGTATGTTTAATTTATCAATGTGCTAATATGCTAATGTGCTAATACCATAGAACGCAGCCCATTAGCACATTGGCACATCGGCACATTAGCACATTATGTTTATGAAAAAAATATTATTTATAGACCGAGACGGGACGTTGGTCATCGAGCCGCCCGTCGATTATCAGTTGGACTCGTTCGAGAAACTGGAGTTTTATCCCAAAGCGATGCGCAACCTGAGTTTCATCCGTAGCAAGCTCGATTTTGAGTTCGTTATGGTGACCAACCAAGACGGACTGGGCACAAGCTCATTCCCCGAAGACACCTTTTGGCCTGTGCATAACCTCGTGATGCGCACCTTGGCGGGCGAAGGCATCACGTTCGATGACGTGTGCATCGACCGGAGCTTCCCCGAAGACAACGCCCCCACACGCAAGCCACGGACGGGGATGCTCGCCAAATACCTGAACAATCCGGAGTACGACCTGACGGGCAGCTTCGTGATAGGCGACCGTCCTACGGACGTGGAGCTGGCCAAGAATTTGGGATGCCGCGCCATCCTGCTTCAAGAGGACAAGGCCGCGCTAAGCGAGGAATTGGAAGCGGTGTGCGCCTTGGCTACGAAAGATTGGGACCGTGTGGCCGATTTCCTCTTTGCGGGCGAACGTAGGGCGGAGGTGCACCGCGTGACGCACGAGACGGATGTATATGTTTCCCTCGATTTGGACGGGACGAGCCGGTGCGACATCCACACGGGGCTGGGCTTCTTCGACCATATGCTGGAGCAGATAGGCAAGCACGGGGGGATAGACCTGACCATCCGGGTGAAGGGCGACCTGCACGTGGACGAGCACCACACCATCGAGGATACGGCCTTGGCCTTGGGCGAATGCCTTTACAAGGCTTTGGGCGACAAGCGGGGCATCGAGCGTTACGGCTATTCCCTGCCGATGGACGATTGTCTATGCCAAGTGTGCCTGGACTTTGGCGGACGCCCTTGGCTGGTGTGGCAGGCCGACTTCCGGCGCGAGCGGATAGGGGAGATGCCCACCGAGATGTTCCTCCACTTCTTCAAGTCGCTGAGCGATGCCGCCAAGATGAACCTCCACGTCAAGGCCGAGGGCGCCAACGAGCACCATAAGATTGAGGGCATCTTCAAAGCCTTGGCACGTGCCCTGAAGATGGCCGTCCGGCGGGACATCTATCATTACGAGCTTCCGTCCTCCAAGGGGATGCTATAAGCGGGCGGGCTTCATCACCGGTCGGAAAGGAAACGCTCCATACCGCGGGTCATATAGGTCCCGTAATGTCCCGTAGAGTCGGTGTAGATGAAGTATGCGTCGATGTCTGGGCGTGACTCTACGAAGCGGGTGGCCTTTTCCAATCCCATCACCATACAAGCCGTGGCGTAGGCATCGGCACTCATACAGTCGCGCGCGATGACCGTGGCGGACAGCAGGTGGTGCAAGGCCGGATAGCCCGTCTTGGGGTCGATGGTATGGGCATACTTCTTGCCTTCGTGATAGTAGAAGTTGCGGTAATTGCCGGACGTGGCGATGCCCACACCACTGACGTTCAGCACCGTTTGCAGCTCTTGGTTGAGGGAGAGCGAGTCGTCCACGGGCTTATTGATGCCGATGCGCCACAAGGTGTCCTGCGGGTTGCGTCCGCTTACCACCACTTCGCCCCCGATGTCCACCATAAAGTTGCCGATGCCCTTGTGCCGGAGGAAGTTGGCTATGACGTCTACGGCATAGCCTTTGGCCACGGCACTGCAATCCAGCATCATACGCGGGTCTGCTTTTACCACCTTGCCTTCCGGGGTGAGGCTCACTTTTTCATATCCTATCAGCTGGCGAAGGCTGTCGATGCGGGCTGAGTCGGGGAAAGTGCCTTGCTTGAAGCCGAAGCCCCAGGCGTTGACCAAGGGAGCCACGGTGATGTCGAACGCCCCCTCCGTCTCGCGCGAAATTTCCATACTGCGCCGGAAGACGGTGCAGAAAAGCGAATCCGTCACGATGTCTTCACCCCGATTGACGCGGGTGATGACCGCCGTGTCGTTGAAGGGCGACAAAGAGCCGTCAAATCTCCGGAGCTCGGCTTCAATTTCCGGCTTCAGGTTCGTGGCGTGTTGGTATGTGATGTTGTAGACGGTGCCAAATATCAGCCCGCTATCCTTTTGGTAAGGTATGGGCTGGTTGTGGCGTGCCAATATCCATACGGTGCCCAGGATGAGCACCGCCACCCATACGAGGTTGCGTTTCATTTTTTTATCCATAATGTTGTATCAAGTGTTCGATGAGTATTTTAATGCCGATGAGAACCAGGATGACGCCTCCCAAGAGGTCGGGCTTCAGGCGTCGGGCAATGCCACACCCGAAGCGGATGCCCAATCCCAGTCCCACAAGTGAGAGGGCGAACGACACGAAGCCGATGACTCCTACCGAAGGGAAGATGGCGGCCGCGTCCTTCATCCCCAAGAAAGCGAACGATACGCCGATGGCCAGCGCGTCAATGCTGGTGGCGATGGCCAGCATAGTGACCACGCGCAGGTTGGTGGGGTCATACTCGTGCCGACACTCTTCTTCCTTGAACGACTCGCGCACCATACGTCCGCCCAAAAAGGCAAGGATGGCAAAGGCTATCCAGTGGTCGATGTCCTCTATCAAGTGGCTGAACATATTGGCGCAAGCCCAGCCTATCAAAGGCATCAGCGCTTGGAAGAAGCCGAAGAAAAAGGCCATCACCAGCATAGGCCGCCACAGCACACGCTTCAACAAAATGCCGCTGGCAATGGACACCGCAAAGCAATCCATGGCCAGCCCGATGGCTATAAGCCAAATTTCAAATCCACTCATTATTTCTTATTTTTGATAAGTACGGGTAATCTATAAACAATGGTATAAGTGATGCCCAACGTGTTGGAATCGAACGTGCCGAAACCGGGCACGTAGGCAGGGTCGCCATACTTGCCCGTCGAAGCCGAAAGCCGGAATTTGAAGCGCACGCTCCAGCCCATATATAAGTCACGCCAGATGTGCGCCCGGATGGTGCCGCACAGCTCCAACCATTGCATGGTGCTCTTCATGCCCGGATGGTTGAAGGGGATGCTTCCGCCCCAAACGTCATCCACGATGTTAGGGTTGAAATGGCCTCCGAATATGGGGTCGTCCACGCCAAGGCTGGCTACATCGTACTTGAAACTGCTGACGCCATAGCGCACGCCCACCAAGAGCCGGTGTTGGTGCTTCTTCTTATAAAAGACGTTGTAATCCATGCCAAGGCGGAAGTAGGGTGCCCCCGTCTTGTAGTGGATGCCTTCCTCGCTCCAGCTGTCCGACTTGCCGTAACCCACCTCTGCGGTCGGGAAGAAGCGGTTCTTCATATTCAGTGCCGCCATCACCTCCGCGCTGAGATTGTCCGAGCCCAGCAAGGCGCTGCCCGGCCCCCACAAATCCACGCCGACCTCCAAGCCGTTGAGCAGCGGATATACGGGCGCGTCCGGATCTTTTTCCTTTTTCTTCTTGTGTGCCACGGGCAGCTTGGAACGGTCCTGTCCCGTGTTGCCATATTGGGCATGCACGGGTGCGGCCACAAGCAGGCACAAGAACAGGCTAATAAAACAACTGAATATTTTCCGTGCCATTGATGCTGGTTTCAGGGTGTGATACATATACTGAGTCGAGGTAGCGTTGCGTGTGCCGTTCTTCGGTGATGCTTTGCCGCATCTGATATCCGCAATCCATAGACACGAAGTAAGGTGTATTGGTGTGGCGGATGACGAGGGTGTCGGTCAGGTGAGCTGTATAGCGGAAGACGAACTCCGTAGATTCCGCCGTATAGCGCAAGGGCAGGGTAATGGTGGATACTTCCGCCATGCGGTTGATGATGACCGAGTCCGTGCCCCGTGCGGTCACCGTCAGCGAGTCGAGCACGGCTTGTACGGGTGCTCCCGTCTCGGGGTCTAACGTAAAAAAGTTGCATACCATCATGCCCCGGTTGTCCACCATGGAGCAATCTTCCTCTTCGGAGCAGGCATATACGGCACAACACAACGCATACGCCAAGGCTCCCGTCCACAGAAGTTTGAATAGATTCTTCATAGGTCAGATTGTTTTTTCTATTTGATATTTATTCCGTTCAGTTGAGTTGCGCGAAATCAGTTCGCCCAAGAAGCCCGCCACGAACAGTTGCGTCCCGATAATCATGGATGTCAGCGCCAGGTAGAAGTAAGGCGAGTCAGTCACCAGCCGGTAGGGCATACCGTGCCCCATGGCATAGAGTTTGCTTACGCCCACGATGATGACGGCCACAAACCCGATGATGAACATCAGCGAACCCAAGAATCCGAAGAAGTGCATCGGCTTGACGCCGAACGTGGAGAGAAACCACAAGGAAATCAGGTCCAGATAGCCGTTGAAAAAGCGATTCAATCCTCCGAACTTCGTTTTCCCGAATTTGCGCGCTTGGTGATGCACCACTTTCTCCCCAATCTTGGTGAATCCGGCGTTCTTGGCCAGGTAGGGGATGTAGCGGTGCATTTCGCCATACACTTCGATGTTCTTGATGACATCCTTCCGGTAAGCTTTCAGCCCACAATTGAAGTCGTGCAAATTCTTGATGCCCGACACACGGCGTGCCGTAGCGTTGAAAAGTTTGGTCGGGATGGTCTTCGACAGGGGGTCGTAGCGTTTCTTCTTCCAGCCCGACACCAAGTCGTAGCCCTCCTGCGTTATCATACGGTAGAGTCCGGGTATTTCGTCGGGGCTGTCCTGCAGGTCGGCGTCCATCGTGATGACCACATCGCCCTGTGCCTTTTGGAAGCCGCAAAACAAGGCGGGCGACTTGCCGTAGTTTCGGCGGAACTTTATGCCCCTCACCGTTTCGGGATGTTCGGCCTTAAGTGCCTCGATGACTTTCCACGAGCCGTCCGTGCTTCCATCGTTGACGAAGATGACCTCGTAGGTGAATCCCTCCGCCTCCATCACCCGTCCAATCCATGCGAAAAGCTCGGGCAAGGATTCTTCTTCGTTATAAAGTGGTATGACTATTGATATGTCCATTATATATTATATATGTATAGAATATGTCAATTCTGCAAGTTTTCCTTCGGTCTGCTCCGCATTGCCAGCAGGGCTGTAGGGATGCCCACCAGCACGCAGAAGAACACGTTAGTCTGTAGCATATTCAGCATAATGTCCACGGGAGTAAGCCCTGCCATCGTGTCCAACGCTTGCTCTATCTGCTCCGTGTTGGCCTCCATGCCCGGGGTGTTCATCAGCGTCTGCAGCGTGTCTCGGCAGGTGTCGAGAATGTATCCCCCGTCGATGTATTGGAAATACACATAGTGGGCGATGGCCGTCAGCAAGGCCGCGCACATATACATCAGGATGTTGAACGACCATGCGTGCATAAACGTGATGACGCCCCCGCATACCTTGTCTCGGTACAATCGCGTATAATAGTAGCCCATAAACGGGACACATATCGTCAGGCAGATGAAAAGCAGGGACATAAACGGGTGGGTGAGCCCTAAGGGGATAAGCGCGAACTTCAGAATCCAGAATATCCCCATATAGGTGCCGAATATCATCGCGTATTGTTGCATATAGTTGGCTTTTCTTTGCATATTTCTTTCGTTTTGGTGCGCAAAGGTAAAAATAATATTGTATGTATCCCCCGTATTTCTTGTTAAAGTTAAACGCAAGTGCGAAAAAAATGGCTTCAAGTCTTGCAGCTTCAAAAAATATGTGTACCTTTGCACCCGCAAAACGAAAACGGGTAAGTCCTATACGGCCAGCTCCCTTCGAATCCTCCAGGGCTTGATCGCAGCAAAGGTAGTTGGTTGTAGCGGCGCGATATAGTAAGCTTACCCACCCGCCTCTTTAGCTCAGTTGGCCA
>CALUIQ010000052.1 GCA_944320735.1 uncultured Bacteroides sp.
TAAAAGACTGGATTTGTTAATATGCAATTCCCAGCTACAAGACTATAAAGATGAAAACTGTACGTTACTGAAACAATCTAAATAAATCAGGAACAAGAGAGCGCAAGCTCATCTGGGACGAAGAGAATCGTCTGGCGGCAGTGGACGACAACGGTTGGTCCACCGTGTACTTCTCCTTTGCTTTCTGTAACATGACATTTGATTTTTTGTTAGTTCGGTTATGGTTTGGCTTTTCCTTTGAGATATGTTTGTTGGGTAAGATTGTGGCCCTTTTATTCGGCCTGTTCAGAAAGAAATATTATCATTTGCAGATGAGATAATGAGTTGTTTGAAAGCATGAGAAATATAGCGGTTCGGAACAGTCTGGCTTTTTTTTTTTTTTTAGTCTACAAAGTAACATACAAATTTCCCAAATAGACGGGGAGGGGAAGTTGAGAGGGAAAAGAATTGACATTGGAGGAGGATAAAAGTTGTTCCATAGTAAAATGTTTTGTATTATTCTTAAAGACTTCATTTGGAATACTCCATACTTTTGTGTACTTTTGTATGTCATAAACCATAAAATGCAATAAGAAGATGCAGAATTTTGATATTATAAGTCAGGACAACACGTATGTCACCGTGCGTATGACTCGGCGCGTTTGGAGCAAATTGCAAAAACTGCAAGAGGCACAACGCATTGCACGAAGCGTGGGACGCGCTTATAGGCAGGCTATGGCTACGGATGAAAAAGGTATGAACCTGCAGGAGGCCTTAAGGCATATTGAGGAGTTATGAAAATCAACTTTACACCGGAGTTCGACCGGGCATTCAAAAAGCTGGCTAAGCGCCATCGTTCCTTGAAGGAGGATTTTTCATCCCTGCTTGTTTCATTGGTGGAGAATCCCGCGCAAGGAGTTGAGCTCTTTGCCGGAGTCCGCAAAATCCGGATGGCCATTGGCAGCAAAGGAAGGGGAAAAAGCGGAGGTGCGCGCGTCATCTTTACTTGCCGCATCCGGGAAGACACGCTTCATTTCCTTTTCATTTATGACAAGCGGGATATGGATAACGTGGAAGATGATTTTATCCGTGAAGTCTTGTCGCGGCTATCTGAACATAGTTGACAAATGAATAAAATCCCGGCAAGTGATTAACGCCTGCCGGGATTTTCTATTATTTTTTATAGCTTCCCGACGCACGTTTACAAGGATTCTATATCTTTCAATTCAAGGTCTGTAATTTGAGCGATGACTTCAGACGGTATGCCGGCAGCCTTCATACCACGGGCATTTTTCAATCGTTCCTCAGCCAATCCTTTCTCAAGCCCTTCCTCGAAACCGATTTCCCTCGCTTTCTTCTCGGCGGTCTTGATGGTGTTCGTCCAGTCCCGATACGCTTTCAGGCTGTCTTCGTAAGCGGCATATTCCTTTTTCGTGAACTTGGCGATTTCGGCGGTCTCGAAGAGCTTGGTGAATATCTTTTCCTGCAGGGCCTTGGGGCGGTCCAGCAGCCGCGAAAGGTTGCGGAGCACGAAAAGCCATTTCTCGAACATACCGTCCAGCTCGTCCTCGGACTTGTTGAACTTGGGCATCTCCAGGTAGATGAACGTCAGCTTGTCGTAAAACACCTCGTGCGTGCGCTTGTCCATCAGCTGCACTTCGTGGTGGTAGTAATCATCGCCCTTGCCATCGAAAGTGAAGTTCAGTATGCCTATGACATACACGGCTTTCAGCCGGTAGTCCCATTCCCCTTTCTGCCCCTGCTCACGGATGGGGAAGGTGGCGTAGTAGATGCTGCGGTCCTTGAAGTACTGCTGCTCGCCGCGCTGCATCTCCACCAGTATCTTTTCTCCCCTCTCATTCTCGCAATACACGTCGAATACCGCCCTGCGGTCTGCCTCGCCGTTGCCCAAGTGTTCCGTGTTCAGGTAGGACAAGCTTACTATCCGGTCTTCGGGGGCGAGCAGGCTGTTGATGAAGCTTATCAGCAGTTCCTTGTTCATCTCCGTGCCGAACAGTTTCTTAAACCCGAAGTCGGTGTAAGGGTTGACATAGCGGTCGCTCAATTCTCTATTTCCCATATCTGTGAAGTTTTTAAGTTCACCCCAAAGATACGGCCTTTTCTTGGCTTGTGCAAACTTGGGACGAGTGAATACGTTCATGACGGGCGAACAAAGAAAAGGGTACTCCTTCTGTAGGAGCACCCTTCTCTATATTTAGCTTGATAAGGTGAAAACTTACATTATCTTCCTTGCGGCAAACCGTTGGGGATAGAAGCTTTCGAGCCCTTAGTATAGCTTTCAACCCATACTTGAGCCGGATTAGCGGTTTCAGCACCGGTAGATACTACGCGAACAAATTTACCGTTGATGTTCAATATATGAGCAATGTCTGTGTAAGAAGCGTAGTTAAATGTTGCTTCTGCAACTTCTGCAATGGTCATATTGTTGTTCAGGTCAGTTCTTACGAACTTGGCAACATCGAATATACCATTTACATTTACGTCTTTCTGTGCGATGAATGCATCAACCGTTTCAGATGTATTGGCGTTAGCAACAGTCGGCTTAATGTTCATAGTACCGTTTACTGCAACGTTTTCATTAACTGTCAACTTGATTTCGCTGAGGTTAAGTTCAGAACCCTTGTTTACAGTCAACGTTCCACCAATTGTTACATTTTGAGCAGTCTTTTTGCCCTTGCTGTCAGTAGTATAACCATTCAAAGTAACCTTAGAGTCGGCTGCGATGATGAAATTGTACGGGAGAACGTTGTTATCCTTATAACCGTCCAAGTTGTAAACATACTCACCAGTCATACCCTTAGTTGCATCACTACCTACAAAGCGGATAGTCGTAGTCGGCATATTTTCACCCATAGCGTATTCAACACGGTCACCCTCTGTAGTTACATCCGTATCTTCTACGTCGCAGATGTATTCACCCGGAGTAGCCTGTGCTTTGTTGCCACCAAATTGGCTACCTACGTGGTCAACGATGTCTGCTTCAGCGTCCGTATTCTTCAGTGCACCTTCGTTGTTTACCACACCGTAGTTTTCCAACAGACCTGCGTTAGATACTGAACCACTCGTTGCGATGTAGAGTTCGCCATCAGTAGTGTTAACGCCTGTACCGGAAGTAGCGATGTTGATTGTACCGTTATTGGTTGCGGCACCTGCTACTGCCAAACGAGTGTAGGCACCTACCAAGATAGAAGCGTCTTCTGCATTCGTAATGTTCTTAGCGTTTACAACAACACCGCGTTCTGTAGCAAATTCAGATACGGCTGCATCTTTCAATTGTACGCACTTGTTGGCTATTTCAATCGAACCTTCGTTCTCAACGTTGCCGTTGAAGTTGATAACGCTCTTCTGAGCACCATAGCAGTAAACATAAGCGTCGCGTCCTTCTTCACTGTAGTCATTTACAAGGTTCTTGAATGCGCCATTAAATGTAACGGTCATACCCTTTACGTTGTCGCTATTGTTAGCCAAATACATAGCACCATAGTTCGTAACATCGCTCTTGAACAATACAGTACCTTCGTTGTTTTGGGCTGACAAGATGATAACCTTACCCGGCTTCTTGCCGCAACAACCTGCATTTTCAATCACGATAGGATTCTCGAACGACAAAGTCTTCTTGTCTACAGCCTTGAAAGTCAGGGCAACGTCAGCCGGGACAGTAATCGTACCTGTACCTGTCACTGATACATTGTGAGCAACATATACAGAAGTGGTCTTCTTCAAGCCGAACAATGCGTTTGTAGCATCAACATTCAATGTACCTGTTGTACCATTAGCCAATTTAATCATTACGTTCTTATCCAATGTAATGTTACCCAATGTACGAACTTCACCATCCTTGCCGTTGGTCTTGTCACCAGCATCAGAGATAGACTCAATCAAAGTCTTGGTATCTACAGCCAAGCGAAGTGTAGCTTTTTCGCTCTTTCCGATTTTAATTTCAAACTGTTTTCCTTTACCAGGAGTCATTGTCCAATTGGTAGCAATCTGCTTACGCAAGCACAAGCCGTCCTCGTTCATCAAATAAGCAACCAATGTACCTACTGTAGTCGGCAAAGTTGCCACAGTAAATTCTTTGGCAGTTGTGCTCAAGGTAGTAAATTCGTTTGCACCACTCACGATATTTAAGACAATAGTCGGCTCATATTCTTGCGTTTCAGCTACATAAAGAGCTGCGCCTATTTGTCCAGCAGCAATCTTGCTGGCATCCAAACCTACTTTCTTGATAAAGCCTTTTGCGTTTGCAGCTTCATCCACCAAGATAATCTTGCTCAATTTGCCAAACACAGCACCACTTTCTGCTGTCACTTTCAAATCAATGAAAGAAGACAAGTTCTGCGTGTTGAAGCTTTCAGCCATACGACCACCTTCTACGATTGTAGCAGCTCCATAACCGAAAGTTTTGCCTGCCAAATGGGCTACGCGGTTCTTTTCAGCATCATCTTGTGTGAAAATAGTCGGAGTAGTAGCGGGCAGATAGTCGATTTCTGCGAAATCAGGATCATAAGGGAAGTAAACGATATAGTCACCCTTGAAGATAGTACCGTTGTCCGTTGTAAAGATACCGTTTCTTACATAAGGATCACCATCTTTCGCGCTCAGTTTAGTTTCATCCAAGGCGGTAGCAAGATTCTTGCCAGCAACTGTATATGTTCCATTGTAAACCAAATCCTTGCCTTGGTCTGTCATCTTCTTGGATGTCTTATCAAACTGAAGCAAGTTTACCGTAGATGTACCACTCGACGTTGTCACTTTAATGCCACAGTCATTGGCTTCGTCAATCTCCATCAGATAGCCATTCTTTACGGCCAACTCGCCATCACAAACCAAAGTTTCCGGAGTAGTCTCACCTACGTTCAAGAAACCTGCCAATGTGAATTTGTAGTTGGTACGAACCTTAGCATCGCCAACTTCACCACGCCATGCGAAACCGATTTCTTCGGCAGCGGCTTTGATAGTACTGGTTTCCGGGCACGTATAGAAAGTTGGCAACCAAGAATAAAGAATATCCCCCTTGCCTTCATAGTGCCAATTTGTTCTTGTAGCGGCATCACCATTACCACGAGTCAGACCGACAGCAAAGTCCTCGCCCAACTCTACAAGTTGTCCGTTGAGATTTGCGCCATTGTTATTGACGCTGCTTTCAAAAGCGTCTTCCGTACAAGCGGCAAACAATGCAGGCAAAACCAACGCAGTTAATAAATGTTTTGTTTTCATCGTTGAAATGTTTAATTATTAATAATTAATCTGTTATACTTCTAATGATCATTCCCAACCCACATCTTGACCTTGGTCAGTACTACCTTCGAATCCTTTTTCCACAGCTACCTCCAGGATTTCCACCTCAGGAGCCACATAAAACTTTTCCATTTCCATAATCTTAAATAATTTAGTTGTTAATGTTAATAATTTGATTTCTCGTTTTTTCTTTTTCCTCTCGTTCGTTGTTATATATATATATATGGTGTAACCACCATCGCTTTTCACCCCCCCGCCCGTCCTCGCCAAATCACGCTTCGCAAATCATAAATCGTACTTGGTACTTGGTAAATGGCACTTGCCGTTGCTTGCGTCAGGGCGCATTTCAGGCTACAAAGTAACATACAAATTTCCCAAATACAAAATAATTCTTCATTTTTTTGTATTTTTCCGCCAAAAAATCTTCATTTGAGACCTTTTGACCCCTTGTAAACCGGGCTAAGCTCCGGTTTAACTCACATTTCATTACTGAAACATTTCTCATTTGCATCTCTCCTTCATAGTTACATACATCCGGCTCGCCGCCTTTCTACGGGCACCTTGCCTTTTGCAAGGTCAAAGATAGGGCTTTTCTTAGTAACCGCAAACAAAAATCCTATTTTTTTTAGTGATTGTATAAAAAAAGCTATTTCTACCGATAATTTTCCACTCTCCTCTGCCACATGTAAGCATTTCGGGAACGCACGGACGGGGTAGGTACACCATATTATATATATACATATTTATATATGTTCTCCATTCCCCCCGCAATAAGTTGGGCTGTGATAAATCAGTTGTGTATAGCTCATCAACAGGTCTTATAAGGCGTTGACTTCTTCAGTGGTCATACCGAAGGCTTCTGCAATAAACTCAATGGAGATTCCCATATGCTTAAGCCGCCTTATGGTTTGGAAATTCTTTTCTCTTTCTTCCGCTCTTCCTTCTTCTCTTCCTTCCGCTCTCCCTTCTTCTCTTCCTTTCTCAAACCCTTTTTCGAATCCTTCCCGGATATTAAACTCCTTGACTGCAAGGTTATCCCGGTAGACCTTGAGGCTCTCGTCATACTGCATCCGTTCCTCTTTGGTAAGCGAGGCGATGTCCACAATCTCTTCCAACTTTTGGAAGACGGCACTGCGTGCCTTGAAAGGTAGTCTCTGTAAAGTTTCCATATTTTTCAGTACATAAATCCAACGTTCAAAATCATTCTCGCAATCGTCTTCCTCCTTGGTAAAGGCGGGAAGCTCTATAAAGATGTAGCGCATCTTGTCGGTAAAGAGTTCGTGCGTGTCACGGTCGGCCAACACGATGTCGGTACGTAGTTTGTGCTCACTTCCTTTCAGCTCGAAGTTCATAAAGAACACACCGTAAACGGATTTTAGCGCGAACTTCCAATCGGGACCTTTCTCGTCTTGGCGGGCAACGGCCTGTGACAAGTAGTAGAGCGCACGTTCTCGAAAATTGATTTGCTCTTGGTTCTGCATCTCTACGATGAACTGCTCATCGTTCTCGTCCGTACAATAGATGTCGTAGATGACACCCCGGTCCTGTTGGAACACCGGCAGCAATTCTTTGTCCAAGAAAGTAATATCCTTCACCTGCCTTTCACCCACCAACAGGGCGTTGAGAAAATCTATCAGCAAATCTTTGTTGATTGCCTGTCCGAAGATGCGCTTAAAGCCTACATCCGTAAAGGGGTTGATGAATTTCGCCATAACTGTTCTCTGTTTCTTTATGCCTACAAAGATAAACGAAAAAAACGACTAAACCAACACTTTTGTTTCATCTTGCCAAGAGCGGTTTGTCTTATCCAAAGGTATACAGTTCGTCAATATCAAATTACCCGGTCATTTTCGAGAATCGTCCTCAGTTCATACGCAATGGCGGTGGGAAAATCCTCGCCAGCCAAAGATTGCGCTATGCATTCGGAGGGCAGGTTTGCTTGGCGCATCGCTCGAACCGCGTTCATTGCCTGCTTCCTGCGGTTGCATAAGGATTGTTCGTTCAAGTTGAACAGTTCTATTGTCCTGCGCGCTTTCACGTCCGTTTCGTCCGCTGGCTTTATGCGGCCGTCTGTTGAAAATACGAAGCGATGGGCCAACTCGTCCCATACGGGGCTGAGAACCTCTCGATATCTTCGGGCGTTTGGGTCATAGTCATCCACGGAGATGTGCCTGTCCTTGTAGTCCGCCCCGAATCTGTCGTCGTGTACGGCGGCTATCATGTTTTCCCATTCGAAAGTCATACGGGCGTCTAAGCTCCTCTTTATAAAATGGTCAATGTGGTATTTCCCGTTTAGCTTCACTTCGGTGTACCCACATAGCCCGCCTTGGTCTTCCATGCATTGTAGGAGGCAGTCGTCGTAGGTCTCCTTATTTTCACCCGTATGTATGCTTTCCCAGTTTGTCGGTTTACACGATTTCAGCCTTTTCAAGGATTCAGGCTCGTCCGATTTAACAATGTTCTTCATCCGCCCTACCTCCCTTGTCTCTTTCTATACGATTCTATTTCCAGATTCACCATGTCGGGATCTGTCTTTCCCAATACGCTCTCCAATTCTTTTCTGAGGTTTTCAAAAGCCTGCCAATCATTCCCATCCAGTTTTTGATATGCCTGTTTTATTTTTTCGGCTATCTTCTGGTTCCTGGGCATTGCAATGTTGAAATAGCTGGACAGGATGTCGTTGACCAACTTGCCGTAAGGATTGTAGGCGATGGAAGTTACCCGCCCGTCATCCAACGGGATAAGCTGCCGAGCCTGCAAGTCGGACAGCACATGGGGCGAATGGCTGGACAAAAAGAACTGGCAATGGGGGAAGATGCGCCTCAATTTCTCCGCTATTTCCCGCTGCCATTGCGGGTGCAAGTGCAAATCCACTTCGTCTATCAATACGATGCCGTCTCCGTCCAACGGATTGTCCCTGTGCGGATTGGCGATTGAGAATCGGCGGGCGAGGTCGCACACCATGGCCAAATAACATTTCTCGCCCTGCGATAGCTGGTTGAACTCTATTTGCTCTTGGTTCTTCCGGATGACAAAGCGTTGCGGATTCCTGCGGACCCGCAGTTCGGAAAACTCCGGAAAGAACAAGCGGATGGCGGCACGGATAACTTCCAAATTGCGGTCTTTGTATCCCCATTGGTCGCGGATGTGTTCATTCTCGCTGTCTTCTTGCTGCCTGTACCATTCAAAGAAAGTGCGGAAGTCCGCGTTTCCCCGCAAGGCGTTTTCGTAGACGCTCCAAATTTCTTGTACGCCTTTCCTGCGCTTCAAGTGAGCCGGGGCATTGTTGATGGCCCGGTTGACGGGATAATACATCACCACCGGAACATTGCCGCCTCTCTCGACTCCTTCTTTCAGGCCTTCTATATAGTCCATCATCCACTGAAGTTCCGACTTGCCGGTGTCATTGTTTCGCCTTGAATACGACTTTGCCTTGAACAAGCTCCAGGCCTTTCCGTCCTCAAAAGTCAGGGAGATGCGACACCCGTCTTTTGCACCCATCCGGATGTCATTGTCCGGGATGACAGTTCCTTGCCCCTTGGGGTTCTTCAGCCTGGCTATAAACCACGAGAGCACATCCGCCATAGCGTCTAGGACACTTGTCTTGCCTGCTCCGTTGATGCCCACCAACAGGTTGATGTTCTCATCGACGGGAATGTCCACTTTTTCCAATCCCCGAAAGTTTTCAATGAATATCCGTTTTACAATCATATTCTGTAGTTTGATACTGCCACAAAGTTAAACGAAAAAAACGACTAAACCAACTATTTTGTTTAATCTTGCCGTCATATACGGGCTTTGGCTACGTGTCAAAATCGTACATTCATATGCTAAAATCGTACAAGTCGGCTTTTAAGAGCACTTCTCATATCCTTCACAAAGTCCGCCGTGAAACTTCACGTGAAGGATGCATCTTTCACAGTATTGCGTTAAAAAACAGCCTGTTGAAGGATGGTGAAAGCGTGAAACATAAATCGGCAGAACATCATTGGTGTGTGAAACATAGGTTTGTTCCTCACAAACCATAGGTTTACCCGATGGAAAACATAGGTTTGTTCCCCGCAAAACATAGGTTTACCTGATGGAAAACACAGCTTGTTCGGAACGAAAGAGTCCCGTTTAAAGAGAATGCCCGTCTGATTTAAAGGAAAGGGGCGAGACATTAAATGAAATGAAGAAGGGGATTAAATGATAATTTAGCTGGCTGCGTGTTGTCCGATTTTTCAGCCGCAGATAACACAGATTTATTTTTTATTCAAACACGGAGACACAAAGACACAGAGATCTTTTTCTCTTTTGTCATGTCGAGCGTAGTCGAGACATCTCATATAATACTGAGTATGCGCTACGTGAGACCCCTCGACTACGCTCGGGGTGACAGGGCGAAGCCCCTTTAAGAATCCGTGTTTTCCGTGTCATCTGCGGCTGAGATATGAGACACACAGATAAATTATCATTTAATATAAATCTCTTTAAAACGAACATTATGAAGACAAAGAACACGTGCAAGTGGATGGCCGGCGAAATGCGGATTCACTTCAACCTGAAACAAACACGCGATGGCGAGAAACTGACGCAAATCATGCTGGTGGCCAGCTTGGAAAAACGGCGGGTGAGGGTATATACCCGGCTGAGGGTGAGACCCAAGCACTGGAGCGTGGCAACCAACCGCTGCAACCTGACCGGACGCATGACGCGGCGCGAGCGCATGGGACTGGAGGGAATCAACGAACAGATAGAGCGTATGACGACCTTGCTGCGCGAGACGGACAACCGCTTGGCCATGAACGGCGAGCCTATGACAGAAGCGGTGGTGAGGCAGGTGATGAGCGGACTGTTGCGGGACGAAGAACAGGAGGTGCGTCCCTTGCCCTACTTGCGGCAACTGGCCGAGGACTACGTGAAGGGCATCAACCGCAAAGGAAAACGCGGACACGACAGCTCTACCGGTACCTACCTGACCGCCTTAGGTCGGCTGGAGGAATACGACCGTGGCCGCAAGGTGCCCATCTGCTCGTTCGACGACTTCGACAAGCATTTCTTTACCGACTTCACCAACTTCCTGTACGGCTATACCTACGGACGGGAGGGAGAACGGAAACACTATACGCAAAACACCATCGTGAACACGCTGAAGGTGATAAAGAACCTGCTGCACCGGGCTTACGACAACGAGGTGACCACCAACGATTACTTCATGAAGGTGCAAACGGCCTTGGCGGCGGACGTCAGCGACCCGGTGTACCTGGAAGAGAAGGAGATAAAACGACTGGCAGGCGTAAGTACCCTGAACGACACCGAGCGGGAGGTGCGCGACGCTTTTGTCATAGCCTGCTATACGGCCTTGCGCATCAGCGACCTACGCCGACTGAACGAGGCAGTGATACGCGACGGAGTCATCACGATGTATCAGGCGAAGACGCAGGAGCGGGTGGAAATCCCGATACTGAAAGAAATCGCGCCGTTGGTGGAGTACTACCGGGAGCGGGGCTTCCCGATAGTGGACAAGGTGACGGCCAACCGCCTCATCAAGACGCTGGCCAAGCGAAGCCGCATCGACTCGCCCGTCAGCCATAAGGAATGTCGTGGCGGAGTATCGACCGTGCGCACGGTACCCAAATGGAGTTTGGTGAGCTTCCACACCGCCCGCCGCAGCTGCGTGACCAACCTGTACAAGCGGGGCTATCCGGTGAACTATGTCATGACGCTCTCCGGCCACCGCTCCATGCAAGCCTTCCAACGCTACATGCGCGCCTCGTCCCACGAGGTGATGACCAACTTTGTCCACCTGCTGAAGAAAGACAAGGCGTTGCCGGGGTGAGGAAAGTTTTATATGAATACCCGCAAAGCTCCTTTCAGCTACGAGTGACGAGTACTTTTTTAGTTACGAGCTACAAGCTACGAGTTACAAGTAAAGGTTATTCAGTCACAATTACTTGTAGCTCGTCACTTGTAGCTGAATGGCCGATCGCGGACATTCTTCATTTACTATTAACCATTTACAATTTACGATTTGTACTTGGTAAAAGAATGTCTGCGTAAATCTGCGCTCGTCTGCGTCATCTGCGTTCCATTAAATGCACTCTAAAGACTCGGAATAGGTGGAAGCGGAAGCCCTTTGGCGGTCTGTCCGCCACAGTCCGTTCCCCATCCGAATTCTTAACACGCTGTTTTTAGGTGGTGTCAAAAAGTGGTGTCATCTTCTCATGCTCGTAGACAAGAATCTGCAGTTACCCATTGAGCATCCGTAAATTATGGGGCAGATAACTGGTGTCAAGAAATGGTGTCAAAACCGCTTCTCACATTCTTGCGCCCATCCACATCCTTCCTCTAATCCATTGTCAGACAGCGTTTATCGTTTTCCTCCACTCCACTGGCCAAGTTCACTGTTACCAATCTCATACCACTTCGTCAAGGCATCTATACAATTGATATTTAGCAAGATATGACCAAAAACAAATTTGGGAAATTTGTATGTTACTTTGTAGCCTGAAATGCGCCCCTGTGGCAAGTGCCAGCAAGTACCATTGGCCAAGTACCAAGTACAATTTACTTGGGGGTAGCGGGGCGAAAAGCAGTGGTGGTTACACCATATTATATATATAACAACGAACGAGAGGAAAAAGAAAAAACGAGAAATCAAATTATTAACATTAACAACTAAATTATTTAAGATTATGGAAATGGAAAAGTTTTATGTGGCTCCGGAAGTGGAAGTTCTGGAGGTCGAAGTAGAGAAAGGATTCATAGGCAGCGGTTGGGGCGATGGTGACCAGACCGAGCCGACTCCAAGTCCGTGGGAATAATGCATTGATTTGTATAACCAACTAAAAACATAAAAGAATGAAAAAGAGACATTTATTTTTAGCAATGGCATTGCCTGCCGTGTTTGCGGCTTGTACGCAAGACGACTTCGTGTCGGAAAACACACAGGGTGGTGCTCAACAAGGTAAATTGATTACTTTGCCTGACAACTTTGTCGCTATTTCAAGCAATGGCGCACAGACGAAGGGTATGTGGGAGACCAATACCGATGGTACAGGAAAGTTTATCTGGATGCCGACCGATGAAGACGGTGACGCTGTTTATACGCCGGATCGCATCGGTTATTCTTGGACGGGTGTGAACCACAAGGAAGATGGTACGTTGGACGAAGTGGGTAGCGCATTGACCGACTATTCTGACCGTGTGTTCACGAACTATGAGTTCATCCACTTTGCATGGGCTGTAGAAGGCAAGGATGCTGCACAAGACATTTGCGATGGCGCATGGGAATCTGGTACCATCACATTGTTGCAGCCTAATTATTTTGATGCAAGCTGGGGTAGAACAACAACCGCTCTTCCCACTTACGATGAAGACGGCGTAGCTAAAGGTGCGACAGACGTAACAACAGGTTTGTTCGAAACTTGCAACTCTACGGTATATGCCGGTGATTACATTGTTTATGCTCCGTATGACAACGAGAACGTAAGTAACTACATCGTGGCTTCTTCGAAAAAAGTGTTCAAGGGTGACTTGTTTAGCAAGACAACATCAAGCAACGTCAATGCAGCCGGTGACATTTGGAAGTACAACGACATTTTTGTTTACGGTGTGTCTCAGTTGAACGAGGGCGGCGTACAGACAACTACATTCGAGACCAAGAACCTGAACGGCTATGTAATGCTGGATTTGAAGGGTACTGGTAACATCAAGAAAGTGATTCTGTACGATGCCAAAGGCCGTCTGATGACCAAAGTTGGTCTGAGCGCAAAGGCCATTATGGAGAATAAGGAAGGTAAAGACCTGTACTTGGCTGACGGGGTAGTGAAGAGAGAAACGACTACTACCATTTCTGTAGAGATGGAAAAGAGTGGTGCAACTCCCGCATATCCTGCACTTAGCAATGCTTCCAACGGAAACAAGTATGTCTTGATTCCTGTATTGCCTACAGAAGCTGCTTTGGACGGTGTAGAAGTTATCTTAATCAACGAAGAGAACAAGGCCGTAAGAAAGACTATTTCTCTGTCTGTCAACGCTAACAAGTTCACTAATGTTACATGGACCGGAATCAACTTCTCTAACGCTCCGGTATTGGTAACGGACGAAGTTGCTTTGCGCTATGAGACAGGCAACCAAACAGACAAGGACGTTGTTGTAGCAGGTTTCGCAAGCACAGGTAACTCTACAAAGAAGACGGTAGAACTGTTGGGTGACATCGAATTGACCACAACTTTGGCTATCCGTGACAACTACACGCTGACAGGCGGTAGAATCATCATCCCGGGCAATGACGGCGAGACTGTGACGGGTTATGGCAGCAATGCGGAAGTACGCATGGTTGTAAACGGTAGCGACGAGAAGAAATATCCGGTAATCAACAGTGACATCTTGGTTAAAGCCGCAGGTTGCTGCGAAGAATTCGGTGGTTCACTCATTGTAGGTAACGCAACAATCAATGGCGACATCGTAACGGAAGACCAGACTGAATACGAAGGTCAAGAGAAGTATGTTGACGACCTGTCTGCCGATAAGAGCAAGCACGGCATGGTTAAGTTCAACGTAACCGGCGCTTACACGACATTCAACGGTTCGTTGGTTAACAACGGTCGTCTGGATTTCGGACGTTCTGACAGAGGTGCCGGCAACACGGGTACAGAAGCACAGTTGACTGTAGAAGTAGATAAAGGTAGCATTGTCAACAATAATATCATGACTATCTTCCGTTATGTTAAGAATGGTACAGCCAATACAGAACTCTCTCCGTATGTTTACGTTGGTCAAAACGGTACGATGAGCAACAACGGTGAATTCACCATCGAAGGTAAGTGGGCTATGTTGGGTGCAGGCCAGAACAGCGGTACCATCAACGACCGTGTATCAAGCACCGTATCCGGTACTTTGCTGAACTACAACACGGCTGATGCTGAATATATCTGCGATGTAAACGATCCCGGCATCCGCTTCAAAGATGCTGTTGACGGAAAGAGTAAGCCGACTACTACGGTTCGTTTCGTAGAAAAAGGTAAGACCTACAACTTCCAGACAGTAACGGAAGAATCTGCTGCAAAGAACATTAAGGAATATATTGTGGCTGTAGATGCTACTGAAACTGTAGTTCTGCAAGGTGACATCAAACTGAGTGGTAAAGACCTCATCGTTGAAAGCGGTGAACTTGAGTTCAGCAAATATCAATCTGGATCAAATCCGGAGACTGGTGCTCCTATCTTGAGTACTTCTAAGTTAACCGTTGAAAACTTGATTGTTGAGAAAGGAACGAAAGCAACTATTGAGAATGTAGCCGCTACCATCAACAAGCAAATGGAAGTAACAGGTGAAGTAATTGTTGAAAAGGGCGTTCAGAACTTGGTAATCGGTAAGAGCGGTGCGTTGGAAGGCACGCTGTTAGTAAACAAGGACGGTGAAATGACCTGCAACTTGAACTCTGTAACAACCGTTTACGGTAACATCACCAACAACGGTATGGTGAACATCATCGAGGCAACAGCTACTGCATCCGATATTCCTGCTTACCTGTACTACACGGGTAACTTGACTGCCGGTGCAAGCAACTGGGCACAAGGTGTAGCTTCTAAGATTTGATAAAGAAACCAAATCTTATATCTTCATAGAGAGGTCGGCTTTTCGAAGTCGGCCTTTCTTTTGTATGACGGGGTACGTCATACGAAAAAAGCGGAACTCGTGAAAGTTCCGCTCTCAAAATTTCAGGCAAGGGGGGAAAGGTTGTGTTCGATTAACAGTTCCTCATTGTTCAAAATACGAGCCTTGAATTGAAGGACATAGAGTCCGTAACCAATTACAACTGCTCAATATTGTCTACGGGAAGTCCCGTGGCCTGGGCTATCACCTCCGCAGACAAGCCCATGTCTTTCATCCGTTTGGCGGTGACCTTGAGCCCCTTTGTAAACCCTTTCGTCTCCGCCGTCTCCATGACACTGAACCAGTCGCGATAGGCTTTCAGGCTTTCCTCGTATTCATAACGTTCCTTACGGTCGAACTTGGCTATCTCGGCAACCTCGAACAAGTGCTGGAATACCTTTTCCTGAAGGACACGAGGACGATCCATCAGCGAAGCCATGTTGCGGATGGCATACAGCCACTTGTCGAACAGCGTCTCCAGTTCCTCCTCGCTCTTGGTGAATTTAGGCATTTCCAGGTAGATAAACGTCAGCTTGTCGTAGAACACCTTTTTCTTTTCTGCGTCCATCAGCTTTACTTCGTGGTAATACCCCTCATCCTCTTTGTCGAAGCAGAAGTTCAGGATGCCGATGGTGTAGATTCCTTTCAGCCCGTAGTTCCAGACCCCGCGCGGTGCCTGCTCGCGGATAGCGAACGTGGAATAGTAGATACTGCGGTCCTTGAAGAACTGTTGCTCTCCTTTCTGCATCTCCACTAAAAAATGTTCACCCCGTTCATTCGTGCAGTACACGTCGAATACCGCCCGGCGGTCATATTCCTGCGTGCCCAAATGTTCCGTATTCAGGTAGGTAATATCCTTGATTTCCTCCCGTCCGTGCAGCAAAGCGTTCAGGAAACTGATGAGCAGCCCCTTGTTGACCTCCGTACCGAACAATTTCTTAAAAGCAAAGTCCGTATAGAAATTCACGTACCTTTCATATATTCCTTCCGTTCCCATAATCCATCAAAGAATTAAAAAATGTAATATGCCACAAAGATAATCTTTCCCTTTGAAAAACCGAAATGAAAAAACATATCTCTTGCCAACAGCCATTCCCAAAAACGTTTTAATCTTCCTTTAAAATCCTTCTCATTTGTCAACCCATTTCCTACCCAAATCCCCCTCCCCGTCTATTTGGGAAATTTGTATGTTACTTTGTAGCCTGAAATGCGCCCTGACGCAAGCAACGGCAAGTACCATTTACCAAGTACCAAGTACAATTTGCTTGAGGCAGGCGGGGGCTAAAAGCAGAGGTGGTTACACCATATTATATATAACAACAACGAGAGGAAAAAGAAAAAACGAGAAATCAAATTATTAACATTAACAACTAAATTATTTAAGATTATGGAAATGGAAAAGTTTTATGTGGCTCCTGAGGTGGAAATCCTGGAGGTAGCTGTCGAGAAGGGGTTCGAAGGCAGCGTAGATGGACCGACAATCGTAGATGAAGGCGGATTCCCGTTCTGACCCAATGGAAGAAACAGTTTTTGAATTGAATTAATATTAATATTAAATTTTTAATCAAAATGAGAACAAAACACTTATTGACAGCGATGGTGCTCCCCGCATTGTTCGCTGCTTGTACAAATGACGACTTCCAAAGCGCCGCACCCGAAGCTCCGGTGAACGCCGAGGGTCGTAATCTTGTAGAAAACGTGACCTTGAACTTGGGCGCACCTGAGACTCGTTTGGCTTACGATGGCAACTACACTTGGGAGGCTGACGACCAAATCGGTGCTTGTCTGATGGATGTGATTACATCCAATTACAACACGCCGGGCGCTATTTGGCGCAACCGTTTCGATTTGACGGATTACATCCAGACGAACTACAAGTTTACTTATGACGGTGAAAGCGCATGGACTACAGAGGCAAAGTTGTTGGAAGGTAACTACTTTTTTAGTTATCCGTATAACGCCAATCGTGGAAAACGTGACGCTTACACATTCAGTGCCGCTACACAGACATTGGAGAGTACCAGCAAAGAGGACTTGGAGAAAGCATACGTTGGGAACAACTCATTCGTAGGCTATGGTAAGGTAGTGCAGGGCGTCAGCGAAGGCGAGGCAATCGATGTTGAACTGCTGAACGTATTCGGTTCAACGGGTATCACTATCGAAAACACCGGTACGCAGACTTATGTCATTGAGCGCGTAGTTTTGCGCGGAAACAAGGTTTACAATGCCGCAACGGTTGACCCGACTGATTGTACTCCATCTATACAATATGACCCGAGCAAGGTTTTGGCACCTGCTGCATCTAATGAGTTTAACGTAGCCCAGTATACAAAAGATACGGATGATTTGTATAACGTAACTTTGAATCCTACTGGCGAGTATGTTTCTAACTGGAGCGACTACGACCGCTATGACGCATTGCGCGACGTATTGGACTACAAACAAGCCGGTAATAAAGACGTGGAACTTACTATCAAGGGGGGCAACGAGATTGCACGTAACCAGTCTATCAGTGTTATCGTAATGCTTGGTCCGAGTGAAATTACTACAACAAACGATGCTGTATTGGATATCTATACAGACAAAGGTATCATTAGTGGGATTGACTTAAGCCTTTGGTATACAGCTAACGATCCTTCAAGTACAGGAACAACCAACGTATTGACCGATATGGCTTTGACCGAAGTCGGTACTGGCAACAAGGTGAAAGTGACGTTCGATGATACTAGTTTGGACGTACCCGCGACAATGGACATCGACAATGACGCTGATTTGAAAAGCTTGATTCATTGGAATGCTAATCAGGCCAACGCTATCGACATCACCGCTAACTTGCTGAACAACAGTGTAACGTTGACTAAGGATATGTATGCAGAGTATGCAAGCAGCCACATCAACAGCTTCAAGATTAACGGTAATAACGGTGCATACAGAATCACGATTGCTAAAGATGTAGCTGACGGCGCATTGAACAAGATTAATTATGAAACCGTGAGTGAAGTCCGCGTAAACGGTACACAGAGCTTGGCTTCTAACATCAAGTCTAAAGTTCGCATCCAAAGCGGTGCTACTGTAAACGTAACGAAGGAAGTTAAACTGAGTAAAAATATCGATAACTACGGAACATTGAGCGTAAACGCTAAAGTTAATGTAAATAGCGGTACTCCTGCTATCAACAACTACGCAACGATGGTCGTAGCCTCTGGCAAGGAAATTGTAAAAGGCGTGAAGGTTACTAACGGTGACGCTGTAAACTTCGAATATCCGGGTGTTATCACGAACGCAGGTGCTATCCGTAACTTGAATAATACGGAAATGGGTGCGGTTGTCAACACTGGTATCATCGGTACGGAAGCCCAAGTTGCTCAGCTGGTAGCCGAACCTTCTGTAAACGCAGGTACCATTGAAAACAATAATGGTCGTGTATTCTTGAAAGAGAATAAGACACTCTATGCATCCGCGGGCTTTGAGGCCAATGTTTATGCTAACGGAACGTCTACGACACGCATCAACGACAACGGTAACGATGCTGACGCAACCAAGAACGGTA